>JASFME010000039.1:0-13027 GCA_050117725.1 Granulosicoccaceae bacterium
ATCGCCGCACAGTATGCCGATGCCGTGGCCGGTACGGGAACACAGGTGCTCGACACACGCAAGACCATTCCCGGCCTGCGCCATGCGCAGAAATACGCGGTCAAATGCGGCGGCTGCAAGAACCACCGTCTTGGCCTGTACGATGCCTACCTGATAAAGGAAAACCATATCCAGGCCACCGGCTCGATTACAGCCGCGATCAACCGCGCACGCGCTATGTATGGCGACAAACCGGTTGAAATCGAGGTGGAGACTCTCGAGCAGTTACAGGAAGCACTGCAGGCCGGCACCGATACCGTATTACTCGACAACTTTGACGTCGAGACCCTGCGCGAGGCAGTCAGGCTCAACAATGGCCGTATTAAACTCGAGGCCTCCGGTGGTATCACACTTGCCAACATCCGGACTGTTGCCGAAACCGGTGTCGATTATATTTCCACAGGAGACCTGACCAAGCATGTACGGGCCATTGACCTGTCGATGCGCTTCCAGTAAGTACTGATCTGCATTGCCCTGTTCCGGCAATCACCTGACCATTGGGGACAGCCATGAATGTTATCGATGCAATCAAAAGCCGGCACAGCACACGCGCCTACCTCGATCGGCCGGTGGCACGTGAAACCATTGAGCAAGTCATGGACACGGCCCGCTGGTCACCGTCCGGTACCAATATGCAGCCCTGGCAGGTCAGCATCGCCAGTGGCGATTCCCTCAAGCGGCTGAGCCAGGCTATTCTCACGGCCCGGGCTGCCGGCCAGGCCCCCAACCCGGACTACCAGTATTACCCGTCAGAGTGGCGTGAGCCCTACAAATCCCGCCGCTTTGCCAGTGGTATGGCCCTGTACAAGGCACTGGGGATCGACCGCGACGACAAGCAGCGGCGCCAGCAGGCCTGGGACGACAATTACCGTTTCTTTGGCGCCCCGGTCGGGCTGCTGTTCTTTGTTGACCGGGCACTGGCGCAGGGCAGCTGGGTCGATATGGGCATGTTCATCCAGTCCGTCATGCTCGCCGCCCGCGAGTTCGGGCTTGGCACCGCACCACAGGCCTCACTGGCCGAGTACCCCGGTATTATCCGCGCTGAACTCGGCGTCGAAGAACAGTTCGCACTCGTCTGCGGCATGGCGCTTGGTTATCCAGATGAAAACCATCCCGTGAATAAATACCGCACAAGTCGTATGGAAATAACCGCTTTTTGTCGCTGGTACGACTAGGCCTGCCACAAACTGGTGCAAATAATGATGACATCCCATTAGTAACTTTGATAGTCTAATTCAAATGATTAGTGGTGGGCACTCGTATTGCTATGCTCGCCCCGAGTCAGGCTGCGTTTCACATATGTGGAACATGGATTGCGCCTCCACAACCGTGGCAATGGATGCCGCGGCGACCATGATAAGAATAATCACAGGTTCAGGAGATGTAGTCATTCATGATGACAATAATAACAACAGCGTCATATCCACGCATACAGGCGATGCCCGCCTGTTGTTCCATCCCCGTCCTCTTGCCGAATCCACAGATTTCGCACACGGCCTCGATGTGCCGTGTCACTGCACCGACTTCATGCGCTGCCCGTTGTGTCGGGTGGTATGGAGATAACCATAACAATATATGACTGGGGTCATTAATCTGTCACACATTGAGGAGGTTTCACATGCAAGCTAAAGGTACAGCGGCAGAGTACTGGAAGGCAAATCTGCGCCTGTTGCTACTCTGTCTGATCATCTGGTTTATCGTGTCATACGGATTCGGGATTCTGCTCGTTGACGTACTCAACACGATCAGTCTTGGCGGCTATCCGCTGGGTTTCTGGTTTGCCCAGCAAGGTTCCATTTACACTTTCGTGGTACTCATCTTCTTCTACGCCAGCCGTATGAACAAGTTGGACCGCAAGTTCGAGCTGCACGAAGATTGAGGGGGAGCGTATTATGGATCTGCAAACATTAACCTATATCGTCGTTGGTGCGACCTTCGCCCTGTATATCGGTATTGCGATTTACAGCAAGGCAACTACCACCGGCGAATACTATGTTGCCGGCAAGGGTGTGCACCCGGTAGCCAACGGTATGGCCACGGCAGCAGACTGGATGTCAGCGGCCTCGTTCATCTCGATGGCCGGCCTGATTGCCTTCAAGGGCTATGATGCCTCGGTATACCTGATGGGCTGGACCGGTGGTTACGTGCTGCTGGCGATGCTGCTCGCACCGTACCTGCGCAAGTTCGGCAAATTCACGGTACCCGAGTTCATCGGCGATCGTTACTACTCACAGACCGCCCGTATCGTCGCCGTGATCTGTTTGATCGTCGCCTCGATTACCTACGTCATCGGCCAGATGAAGGGTATCGGTGTGGCCTTCTCGCGCTTTCTCGAAGTACCGTTTGAAATCGGCCTGTTCGTCGGTATGGCGATCGTGTTCTTCTACGCTGTGCTCGGCGGTATGAAGGGCATCACCTATACCCAGATCGCGCAATACTGCGTCATGATCTTTGCCTATACCGTGCCGGCTATTTTCATCTCGATGCAGCTGACCGGCAACCCGATCCCGCAGCTCGGTCTGGGCAGCACGGTTGCCGATGGCAGTGGCACCTCGATGCTGGCCAAGCTTGACTCGGTACTGGTGGGAATCGGCTTTGCCGAGTACACGGCGCAGAAAGGCACCTCGCTGAACATGGTGCTGTTGACGCTGTCGCTTATGATCGGTACGGCGGGTCTGCCGCACGTGATCGTGCGTTTCTTCACCGTGCCGAGAGTACGTGATGCACGCGCCTCGGCGGGCTGGGCGCTCGTGTTTATCGCCATCCTGTACACGACCGCCCCGGCGGTTGGCGCCATGGCCATCTACAACATGGTGAAAACCGTGCAGACCGGTGATGTCGGTGCGCCACAGGCCAACCTTGTCTACGAAGAACGCCCGGCCTGGTTCAAGAACTGGGAAAAGACCGGTCTGCTCCAGTATGAAGACAAGAACGGTGACGGCCGCATCCAGTACTACAATGACAAGAACGAGGAGTTCGCCGCCAAGGCCGGTACATTTGGCTGGCAGGGCAACGAAATGGTCAAGGTGGACCGCGACATCATGGTACTGGCCAACCCGGAAATTGCGAAACTGCCCAACTGGGTGATCGCACTCGTCGCGGCCGGTGGTCTCGCTGCGGCGCTATCGACCGCGGCCGGTCTGCTGCTCGCGATTGCCTCGGCCATCTCGCACGACCTGCTCAAGGGCGTGTTCCGGCCGGACATCAACGAGAAACAGGAACTGCTTGCCGCACGTATCGGGATGGCCGGTGCGATCCTCGTCGCCGGTTACTTCGGCCTGAACCCACCGGGTTTTGCCGCGCAGGTGGTGGCACTTGCCTTCGGTCTGGCAGCCTCATCGCTGTTCCCGGCACTCATGATGGGCATCTTCAACAAACGTGCCAATAACACCGGTGCCGTGGTGGGCATGCTCGTCGGCCTGGGCAGCACACTCGTATACATCTTCCTGTACAAGGGCTGGCTGTTCATCCCGGGAACCAATACCTTCCCGAACACGGCGGAATACTGGGTCATGGGTATCCAGCCGGAATCGTTCGGTGCAGTCGGTGCTGCGTTGAACTTCATTACGGCCTATGTCGTATCGAAGGTCACCGCTGCTCCACCGGAGCACATCCAGCACCTGGTAGAGGACATTCGCGTCCCGCGTGCCGCTGCTTCTTCGGAGTAGCAGGCCAAACCATAACAGCCCCGCCTCACGCGGGGCTGTTTTTTTCATCCGCCGACAATGCTGTTATTTGCCAGGCTGCCTGACAGGCAGTCTCGTTCATAACAGCATATAATCATTCAGGTATGGATATCGAACTACAGGAAATCCGTGATTTTCTGGCCGGCTGTACACCTTTTGCCAGCCTGCCCGGAGACGTGCTCGACACGCTGCCGCACAAACTGCAGATCCTCTACCTGCGCCGCGGTTCAACATTTCCGCCTGCGGATGAAGGTGCCGCAGCCTGGATCATTCGCCAGGGCGCTGTCGAATTGCGTGACGCGCAGAACAATCTCGTAGAAAAACTCGCCGAAACAGCCGTGTATGCAACAGCATGCAGCCTGGGTGATGAACTGCCTGAGCTGCATGGTACCGCCAGTGAAGACTGCCTCGTTTATGCCATGTCCTGCGGGACACTGAAACAGTTATGCCGGGAACATACTGAACTGGATACGTTCTTTCAAAGTTCACTGCGCGAACGCCTGCAGCATGCACTGGCCTCGCGTGAAGCTGATAACCTGCCGTATACCTCCTTTCATCACAGCGTCACTGACTTGGCAAAACGCGCGCCGGTAAGCTGTCCACCCGACACCTCGATTCGCGATGCCGCACAAATCATGTCCGATGAACACGTCTCCGCCCTGCTCATTACCGCGGGTGATACATTGCTCGGCATCGTCACCGATCGCGACCTGCGCAAACGCTGCCTGGCTGCCGGCCTTGACCCGCGCTCACCGGTAAAAGGCATCATGACCACAAAACTGTGCACAATCGATCGTGAAACATCGATCGCCGATGCCCTGCTCAGCATGAGCCGCGATAACGTGCACCATTTACCGATTGTTGAACAGGATCGTGTCACCGGCCTGGTCTCCAGCAGTGACCTGTTACGCCAGCAAAGTAACAGCCCGATGCACCTGATCAGCGCGATGCGCAAGGCAGACTCGGTTGAGCAACTGGCCAGACTCTCGGCAAGCCTGCCGGAACAACAACACCGTTTGCTTGAGGCCGGCGCGACCGCCAGCCAGGTTGGTCATGTGATTGCCGCGATTGGGGATGCGCTGGTCAGGCGGCTGTTTGATCTCGTCACGCAGGAACTCGGTCCGGCACCCATCGCCTATAGCTGGTTTGCTATCGGTTCGCTTGCACGCCAGGAACTGACCTCGCACAGCGATCAGGACAATGCACTGATTCTCGCTGATGAGTATGACGAACAGCAGCACGGCGAGTATTTCACGCAACTGGCAAAACACATATCCGATGGTCTCGATAGCTGTGGTTTTTATTACTGCCCCGGTGATGTCATGGCGACCAACCCGGAATGGCGACAACCCCTTGCGGTGTGGAAAAAGTATTTTTCCAACTGGGTCGACAAGCCTGAACCGAAGGCACTGCTGTTCGCCTGCAACTTCTTTGATATGCGCCTTATCCATGGTGACCCGGGCCTGTTCGCATCTTTACAGGAACACGCTGTCAGGCATGCGCACGATAACCACATTTTCCATGCCTTCCTCGCCTCGAATGCCATGCAGCAACACCCGCCGCTCGGCTTCTTCCGCCAGTTTGTCCTTATCCACGACGGCAAACACAATGACACCTTTGACCTGAAGCTGCGCGCACTCATGCCGATCACTGACCTGGCCCGGCTGTTTGCCCTGGTCTGCGGCAGCAAGGCGATCAACACCTATGACCGCATCCGGGCCGCCGGTGAAGCAGGAATACTCAGCCGTGATGGCGCGGCCAACCTGCTGGACGCACTGGAACTGATCGCCGGGCTGCGGCTGCGTCACCAGGTCAGTCAATATCTTGACGGTCTGGAGATGGATAACTACGTTAACCCGCATAACCTGTCGCCGCTCGAACGCAATCACCTGAAAGATGCATTTTCCGCGATCCGCACCATCCAGGAGACCGTGGCCCAGCGTTACCAGACCGGGCGCTTCTAGGGATGTGGCTCGAGCCGCTGTTACCGCTCGACAGCCGACGCAAACGTCTGGCCCGGCATTGCCGGGGCAATGCACTCGCCGATTTCCTTGCCACACCCTTTCCCGATCCGCACCGCGACTACCGCGAGACCGAATACGTAGCACTGGATTTCGAGACGACCGGGCTGGATCTCGATTCCGATCATATCCTTAGCGTCGGTACCGTCAGTGTCCATGGTGATCGCATCGATCTGGCCACGGCCAGTCATCGACTGGTACGCACATCCCGGGCGTTGCCCGGCGAAACTGTCACCATTCACCGCCTGACGGATGACATGGTTGCTGGCGGCGAGGCGATCTCTGATGTGATCAATGCGCTGCTGGCGCAACTCGCCGGCAAGGTCATGATCGCGCATCATGCCCGCGTTGAATGTGGTTTTATCCACGCTGCCTGCCGGCGGCTGTTCGGCGCCGATTGGCTCATGCCGGTAGTCGACACCCAGCAACTCGCACTGCGCCGTCTGCAACGCCGCGGCATCGCCCACCGCCCCGGTGAACTGCGACTCGACAAGTGTCGTGCCGCTTACAAACTGCCGCGACACACTGCGCACAATGCGCTGACCGATGCATTGGCCACCGCTGAACTGTTTCTCGCCGAGACCGCCACAATTGGCGCCGGTGGCCCTGTCAAGTTGAAAAAATTGTTGTCACGCTGCTGATCTTTTTTGTATTAGCGGTTCTTTCAGTGCCGTAATTCGGCTACAGTAACTGGCAAAATACCAATGGAGGAATTTGACCCATGTCCGTGAAAACCTACCCGGTCCCCGCAGAGTTTGCCGCCAAGGCGCACATCGACGAAGCCAGCTACCAGGCCATGTATGATCGTTCGGTTAATGACCCTGACGGTTTCTGGGCGGAACAGGCCGAGGCATTTCTCGACTGGTACCAACCCTGGGACAAGGTATCGGACTGGAGTTTTGATGCGGACAACCTGCACATCAAGTGGTTCGAAGGCGGCAAGCTCAACGTCACCCATAACTGCATCGATCGTCATCTCGAAACACGCGGCGACCAGGTCGCGATTATATGGGAAGGCGATGACCCGAAGGATGACCAGAAGATCACCTTCCGTGAACTGCATGAACATGTCTCGAAACTCGCCAACGTACTGAAGGCCCGCGGTGTCAATAAAGGCGACCGCGTCTGTATCTATATGCCGATGATACCGGAGGCCGGTTACGCGATGCTCGCCTGTGCGCGCATCGGTGCCATCCACTCGGTCGTATTCGGCGGTTTCTCGCCGGAATCTCTCAAGGACCGTATTCTCGATTCAGATTGCCGTGTTGTCATCACGGCCGATGAAGGCCTGCGTGGTGGCAAAACCGTGCCGCTCAAGGCCAATACCGACAAGGCGCTCGAGGCCTGCCCGAATGTGCACACGGTGCTGACCGTCAGGCGCACCGGCGGCGATATCAAATGGACCGCGCAGCGCGACGTCTGGTACCACGAGGCCATGGCCGATGCCTCCAGCGACTGTCCACCGGAACCCATGGATGCCGAAGACCCGCTGTTTATTCTTTATACCTCGGGATCCACAGGCAAGCCGAAAGGTGTCATGCATACGACCGGTGGCTACCTGCTGTATACAGCCATCACCACGAAGTACACCTTCGACCTGCGTGATGACGATATCTTCTGGTGTACGGCGGATGTCGGCTGGATCACCGGCCACAGCTACCTGCTGTACGGCCCGCTCGCCATCGGCGTCACCACCGTGTTCTTCGAAGGCATCCCGAACTACCCGGATGCCTCACGTTTCTGGCAGGTTGTCGACAAGCACAACATCAGCGTGTTCTATACCGCGCCGACCGCAATCCGCGCGCTCATGCGTGAAGGCGATGAGCCGGTCAACAAGACCTCGCGTAGCAGCCTGCGCCTGCTCGGGACGGTCGGCGAGCCGATCAACCCCGAGGCCTGGGAGTGGTATTACCACGTGGTTGGGAACGAACGCTGCCCGATTGTCGATACCTGGTGGCAGACCGAGACCGGCGGCCACCTGATTACGCCGCTGCCCGGCGCGACGGCGCTGAAACCGGGTTCGGCGACACGGCCGTTCTTCGGCGTCGTGCCCGGTATTATCGACACGACCACGAACAAGCTCATCGAGGACACCGAGGCCAGTGGCGCGCTTGTCATCACGCGCCCGTGGCCGGGCCAGATGCGCAGCGTCTACGGTGACCACCAGCGCTTTGTTGATACCTACTTCAAGACCTATCCGGGCTACTACTTCTCCGGTGACGGTGCGCGCCGTGATGCGGACGGCTATTACTGGATCACCGGCCGGATGGATGACGTGCTGAACGTCTCCGGGCACCGCATGGGCACGGCCGAGATCGAGTCCGCGCTCGTCCTGCATGATGCGATTGCCGAGGCGGCCGTGGTCGGTTACCCGCATGAGATCAAGGGTCAGGGTATTTATGCCTACGTCACACCCGTGCTCGGCGTGGAACCGAGTGATGAGCTGAAAAAAGAACTGATGGAATTGTGCCGCACGGAGATCGGCCCGATCGCCAAACCGGATGTCATCCAGTGGGCACCCGGTCTGCCAAAGACCCGCTCCGGCAAGATCATGCGCCGTATCCTGCGCAAGATTGCCGAAAATGATGTCGAACACGTGGGCGATACCTCGACGCTGGCCGATCCGGCCGTGGTCGAGGATCTTGTCCACAACCGTGCCAACAAGTAACCCTGCCCTGTCGGCGCGAAAGACAGGGGCCGTGTTGCATATCTTTGACAATGCAGAAAAAAACCACCGCAAATGCGGTGGCGAACAGGGTGTATCAGGAGATATTCAGTAACAAACATCATATCCGCCGCATTCCCGCCCGACAGTGAAATATTTCACTGTCGGCAGGTGCGCAGTGCACACATATCACCTTTTGCCCTGCCATCGGACGTGATCACGCGCGCCAGGTCATTGCACTCTGCACTGCCAAACTAGTCAATAAGTAGCATATCTTTCTGGTTGGCCGCATGCTATATAGATTAATTACTTAAATATTAATGAGTTGCAAAGATAGTTGCATGTATTTAAGCAAGTAACGGACTACGCCATAATAACAACTCTACACAATACGAGAGTGGGTCATGTTGTCTAAATCCCGGGTAGTTATCGTTACACTTTTATGTCTGTTGCGGATCGATCCGGGATTGGCCGATGACCTGACCAGCGAAGAGGCATTCTTCGCCGAGATTCCCCTGACGCTCACCGCCACCCGGCTGCCGCAACCGGCAGCGGACAGCCCGGTCTCCACGTCCATTATTGATAGCGAGATGATCCGCGCATACGGGGCCGTCGAACTCATCGATGTCCTGCGCCTGGTGCCAGGCTTCCAGGTCGCCCACCCGAGCGGCGAACGCGTGACCCTCAGTTACCATGGCCAGGTTGATGAATTTTCCCGTCGTATGCAGGTACTCATCGACGGGCGTTCGGTCTACTCGCCGCTGCTCGGCCATGTCGACTGGGCAACCCTGCCACTCAACGTCGAGGACATCGAGCGCATTGAGGTCACGCGCGGGCCGAATGCCGCGAGCTATGGCGCAAATTCATTTGCCGCCGTGATTAATATCATTACCCGGCATTCTTCAGAAACACTCGGTACCCGACTTGCACTGGAAAACGGTGCGCGTGGACACGAGAGGTATTTTGCCAGCCACAGCGGCCGGAGTGGTGCTTTCAGTTATCGCCTGAGTACGAGTTACCGCGAAGACCATGGTTTTGACAGTGCGGAATTTCCGGACGACAAGAATATCCGCATGCTGCACTTCCGCGGTGATTACCAGCTCGACCCGTTCAATGTTATCGAGCTGCAATTTGGCTATAACCAGATGCGTCACCTCGATGGCGATACGGATGCAGATGATATCCTTACCGACCCGGTGCGGACTGTGAAACGCGAACACAGTTTCCAGTTGCTACGCTGGATGCGCGATATCAGCCCTGATGAATCTTTCAAATTGCAGTTTTATCACAACAGGGAGGTTGTGCATGATGATTTCTACACAGCTCCACTGAATGATCTTGGCTTTGCTGCGCTCGTCGGGTTTGATCTGGATGGTACACCCGGCAATGAGCCGGACATCGATGTCAGCCTGGGTGTACCCCTCCCCTTCAGCACCTATGTCAGTCGCTATGATCTTGAATTCCAGCATACCTTCAAACCCGCCAGACAATGGCGCGTGGTATGGGGTGGCAGCCTGCGCCGTGATGAGGCCGGAGGTCGTCTGGATTTCAACACGGCCAGCAGCCACGATACGTTTATCAACAAGGTGTACCGGGTTTTTGCCCACACGGAGTGGAAGCCGTCACCGGAATGGACGATCAACCTGGGGGCGCTTGCTGAAAAAAATGATATTACGACCGGTATCCGGCTGTCGCCACGCATCTCTGCCAACCACCATTTTTCTCCGCGTCATACCGTTCGCCTCAGCGCCAATCGTGCCTATCGCACACCGACGTTGTACGAGGAATACGCATACACGACCACCTCCTCTGTCGAAGGCATAGGTTTGCAGGATTTGAGGTTCAGCGATGGCGGCTTGAAACCAGAGAAAATTACAACATATGAACTGGCCTGGCTGGCGAATATCCCCCGCTACCGGACCAACCTCGAACTCAAGCTGTTTCGTGAAGAGATCCGTGATGTGCTGACCGAGGTGAAGGACCACAACTATACCGACCATCCACTCAACCAGGCACTCGGCTTCACGGTTTTCGATGACCTGCTGTATTACACCAATAATGGCCACACTGATGCGAACGGTGTGGAGCTGCAACTCGGCATACGCCCCACGGACTACAGTCGCCTGCACCTCGGATACACCTATATAAAGCAGGACGGCAGACGCCTGGGCGATATCAACCGCAGCGGGCCGGGCAGCACCCGGTTCGACGACACGACTGAAGAAGTACCGCGCACAATGACTACCCTGCAATATATCCACAAGTTCGAGCCCGACCTGGTCGGCAGCCTCGCCTATCACCGCTATGGCCTGTACGAGTTTGAAGGTGGTGATGATACGGGTGACTTCAGCATACTTAATTTCAGGTTGGCAAAGACACTCAAGTACGGCAACAGCAACATTGAACTGGCCGCCAGCTTCCAGAATATGCTTGATGAATATTTCGATTACGAAAAGGAACAGGTTTTCGAGAGCGGAGTTTACTTCAGCATGAAAGTACACTTTGACTAGGTCTCGTCAGATGCTGACAGTTCTTCTCCAACGGATCAGTGGCTTTGCCCGGCGCTATCTCGGTGCCGTGCTGGTGCTGTGCCTGCTGCAAGGACCGTCAGCGCAAATGGTCGTTGCCGAAACCAGACAGACCATTTCTATTCATATCCTGAACAGTCACAAGGGCAGCTATTACGAAAAATTCGTATATGCATTTGACCAGGCGATCCGGAAGCATGCCACACAGGAAAATATCGATATTCGCCTGAACAACTCACTGGTTGAAAGCGGCTTCACTGCAAACAACTCCACTGATGTGTATGTAACGGTTGGTGCCAAAGCGGCAATTGCTCTGCTCGAATCAGGCAATAAAAAACCGGCTATCTATACCCTGCTGCCACAACAAGCCTTCGAGCAGATACAACAATGGCACAAAACTGAAAACACATGGCATGATGCCGTTTTTATTGATTATCCGGCGAGCTTGTTCCTGCATCTCATCAAGCATGCCACGCCCGGCAAGCAAAAAGTCGGGGTTATCCTGGGGCCAGACTCGAAACATCATGCCCTCGCCTTGCAGGAGGAAGCAGACAGGCTCGATCTCAATCTTGCCATTGAATACATACAGAATGAAAATGAAGTTATCTCTGCCCTGAATGCACTGCAAGGGCGTATGCAGGTGTTCCTTGCCCTGCCAGACAAACATGTACATAACCGCCGAACGGCCAAAACCATCCTGCTCAGCACCTATCGTTACAACATACCTGTTGTTGCCTATTCACAGGCCTATGTGAAGGCAGGGGCGCTTACTGGCATGTATGCCACACCGGATGATATGGCTGAACAAGCTGCACGGAAACTTGTCGGCCACCTGACCCGGCCCCACGAACTTGTCGAGTGCAGCCAGCAGCCTCACACACTGTCGATCGATATCAACAACAGTGTTGCCCGCCTGCTCGCCAGGAATATCCCGAACGCATCCGTGCTGGAACGACAGATGCAGTCATATTTGCCGGAGTGTGCGCCATGAAACACTGGAATATACGGCAAAGACTGCTTATCCTGGCACTGGCACCGCTGTTCGTAACAATCGTCAGCATGTCGATCTTTTATACCACTGTCCGCATCAAACAGTTTGAAGACGAGCTGGATCGCAAAGGAAGCGCGATCACCAAGCAATTTGCCCCTGCCTGTGAATACGGCGTGATATCCGGCAACACTGATGCCCTGAACCAGCTTGCCAACTCCCTGCTTCAGGAGCAGGACATTGTCTACGTCCGTATTGAGGATCGAGACGGTAACAATCTGGTCGAACTCTCTTCGCCGGCCAGGACATCCGTGGCGGATTTCAAGCGGCGTACTATAGAATACGGCGCAGCGATAAAACGCAGTTTTGTTTCCATCGAGGATGGAGCACCGTTATTGGCGGGTGCGACCGAGGCTGATGTCAGGCTGGGCAAGGTTACACTCGGATTACTGCGTGATGAAACCATCAGCCTGCAACGCCGGGCCTTGCTTGAAAGTATCTTCATCACCATTCTCGCGCTTGGTATTACCACGATAATTGCCCTGCGGATGGCAAGGCGCCTGTCCGATCCTCTGCGTACAATTTCCAGTGCTGTGACACATATACGCAACGGCGACTTTTCACACCGCATCGCAACAGATTCAGGTGGTGAACTCGGTCAACTCGAAGAAGGTGTCAACTCTCTGGCTGTCGCACTCCATGATGCCTTCAAAAAGGACAAGGACAAGAACGAACGGCTTGAAGCCATCAACAGGTTTTTGAAAGACGAAGTCGATGCCCGCAAGCGGGCGCAACAGGAAATGCTTTCTGCCAAGGACCGCGCCGAGGCCGCCAACCAGGCAAAAACGGAGTTTCTCGCAAATATGGGGCATGAATTACGCACCCCGCTTAACAGCGTCATGGGCTTTACCGAACTGTTGTTATTGAGCGATCTTGATGAAGAACAGAGAAGGTTCGCAGAACTGTGCATGAGTTCCAGCCAGGAACTGCTCAACCAGATCCGGGATATTCTTGATTTTTCCAGGCTGGAAGTTGGCAAACTCAGCATCGTCAGTATTGCATTCAATCTCCGCCATGCCATTCAGGAAGCTGCTGACATT
>JASFME010000040.1:0-12782 GCA_050117725.1 Granulosicoccaceae bacterium
TTTGCCTTTCTGGTTATGCGTAAACGTCCCGCTAATGAACCGGTAGAGCCGGATTCTACGCTCAGCGATGAAGATCGTGAACGTATTCGCCGTGCCCGTGAAGAAGAGCGCAAGCACCAGCAGGAAAATGATAAGGAAGACTCATGATTGTAGTAGTGATCGGTGGCATAGTTCTGCTTGCGTTGTGCGTGTGGTGGATGGGGCGCGCCCTGAATCGCCCGGTTACCGAAGATGAACAGCGTGCCCGGCATGAACAGTTTGTCATGGCGCGGGATCGGTTGTTGCTCGAACTGGACCAACTGGAAGCGGCGCGTGATAACGATGATATCGATGTGACACTCGCGCAGCAGGAAAAGCTGCGGCTGGAAACCGAACTGGCGCAGGTATTGCGCCAGCTGGAACAGGATGAGGGCGTTACTACCACAGAGACAGCACCCCGTTCACTCCGCATCACGGTCGCCAGCCTGCTTGCCCTGTGGTTGCCGGTCTCGGCCGTGGCCCTGTATCTCACCGCCCAGAGTGAAGAACTGTTATGGCTGGCCGGGTTTACCAAACAGGAGCAGTCGCTGCCAATAAACCATCCACGCCAGACGTCGCAGGCACCGACTGCAACTGCCGGGACACGGGCCGCGCAACAATCATCCGGGCAGGGCCAGTTCCCGCCACAGGTTATGGAAATGGTGGCGCGGCTCGAGCAACGTCTGCAACAGAACCCGGAGGATGGCGCTGGCTGGAAGCGTCTTGGCCGTTCCTACATGGTACTGGGACGCTATCGTGAAGCCGTTTCGGCCTACACGAGCGCCGCCGAGTTGTTACCTGATGATCGGGATATCCAGCAGGCCTTGCAGCAACTCGCGGCGATTGCGGCCGCCGGCAACAAACACCCGGCTACCGACGAGGGCGACGAGAACAACATGGTGGCGCACCCACCCATGCCAGAAGGCGTGCTTGAACAAATTGTTGCACTGGAGCGCCGGGTCGGTGAACAACCGGAGGATGCCCAGGCCTGGGCGGGTCTGGCGATGGCGTATGACGGCATTGGTCGGAGCCGGGATGCGCAGCACGCCTGGTCCGAGGCACACAGACAGGCACCGCAGGATACCGACATCCTGGCTGCCTATGCGAGTCATGTGTTTACCAGCAACCCCCGGGATCCGCAGGGCAAGGCGCTTGAACTGTACCGGAAACTGCATAAACTCGCGCCGAAACATCCCGACGGCCTGTGGTTTCTCGGCCTGGCCGCCTACAGCGAGGGCAATATTGCCCGTACCCGCGCCCTGTGGCAGGAACTGCTTGAAGTACTGCCGCCGGGCAGTGAGGCGCATCAAAGTGTCAGCGAAGCGCTGGCCGGGGTAGAGCGGCTTTTCAATACACCGAAATAGTCCCATAATGTGTGTGCTGTAAGGGGGATTAAAATCTATTAAATATAAACACGCTGTTGCCTCCAGGTCTGTGGTGCAGGGCGTGGCCAGAATAAGAACAAGGAACAACCACCATGTTGATGCGTCAGTTGTTAAGCAATGTATTGTTATTACCGGGGCTGTTGTTACTCGCCGCGCATGTGTTCGCTGCTGAACCCGTATTACCCCAGTATGCCGACGACACGCATCTCGGCGTAGGGAGTTGTTCCAGCAGTACCTGTCATGGCTCGGTGCAACCCTGGCAGAAATCCAATGTGCTGCAAAATGAATATGTGACCTGGACCCGTGAGGATAGACATGCCAAAGCCTACAAGGTCCTGTTCAACAAGACTTCGAAACGCATTGCCCGCAATCTCGGTTTGAAGCAACCGGCTCACGAATCGAAGGTCTGCCTGGATTGTCACGCCGATAATCCGCCGGTGGAACAACGCGGTGAGCGTTTCCAGATCGCCGACGGTGTCGGCTGCGAAGCCTGCCATGGTGGTGCCAAGCGCTGGATCGACTCACACACCTCGGGCAAACAGACACACGCGGACAATATCCAGCAGGGTCTGTATCCGACCGATGACCCGGTTGCCCGCGCAACCCTGTGCTACTCCTGTCACTTCGGCGATGAGAACAAGTTTGTCACGCACCGCATCATGGGCGCGGGCCACCCGCGCATGAGTTTTGAACTGGATACGTTTACCGCCATCCAGCCGGCGCATTACCAGATTGACAAGGATTATGAAGAGCGCAAGCAGGTCTACGACGGTGTCCAGGTCTGGGCGATTGGCCAGGCCATCGCGATGCGGGAGAACCTCGATGCCTTTCTCGACAAGCGCGGCCAGGACGGGGTGTTCCCGGAACTCGTGCTGTTTGACTGCCATGCCTGCCATCACCCGATGAGCGACAAGCGCTGGTCACCACGCCGTGGTACAGGCCTGCCGCCAGGTATAGTACGTTTTAACGATGCCAATTTTATTATGTTGCGGCATATTGCCCGTGCCGTGGACAAAGGTCTGGGTGAACAGTTACGCAAACAAACCCGCTCCTTGCATCGTTCGGTCATTCAGGGCCGGAGCGCGGCACGTAATGCGGCGACCCGGTTGCGCACAACGACTGCAAGCACCATCGATCGTATTGCCGCGCACGACTTCTCCAATCAGGATGTTGTTGCCATTCTCAACAGTATTATCGGGGAAGGACTGGCTGGTGAGTTCAGCGATTATGCGGCCGCCGAACAGACCACGATGGCAGCCGGTAACGTGGTTGCCGTACTCGATAACAGTGGCGCGATCAGTGAAAGCCGGTTGAACGAACTCAATGTAGCACTCGACAAGTTGTATGATGCAACGGCCAATGATGAAAAATTCCAGCCGCACAGGTTCGCAGCGGCATTGCGTGGCTTGAGAACAGCTGCACCAAAATAACAGTGGCCATTGCAAAAAACAGAAAACTCCTTGTGACAGGGATGTAACTTAAAAGGGTTGCGGTTACGCAGCCCTTTTTTTCTTGTACGCATGGCAAGAATGCAGATCGAAACAGTGACATGCTTGAGTACCTGAAAAAAAATTTCATTATTGGCCTGAAACGTTCACCCCTGCACCGGTGGCGAGTGTCACTGTTGTTGTTCGTGGTCTACAGCATTGTAGCGCTGACAATCGGCTTCGGTAGCGGCCTGTTCGATGTTGGATTGCTTGAGTCAGATCTTGTTTATGTATTGCCGTTGATCCTGTTCGTATTCCCGTCATTCCTTGAAGAAGCTGTATTCAGGGGCATACTTGTCCCGAACAATAGCCGTGAGCGGGGCACGGCCTATATCATAAAGGTGGCACTAGGCAGTAGTGTGGTATTCATGCTCTGGCACCCGTTCAATGCCCTGACCATAAATCCACGCGCCCGGGACATCTTCCTCGATCCGGCATTTCTGCTGATCACTTTCCTGCTGGGTCTGACCAGCAGCCTGACCTATATTTTTTCCCGTTCCTTATGGACGCCGGTCATTATTCACTGGTTAACAGTGTTGCTCTGGGTGTATTTCCTGGGCGGGCATAATCTCGTTCTGACCTGATGGCGGATTATTTTTCCGCGATCAGGATCGCGCGCTTCGGTGCCGGGTAACCCTCAACCGTCAGCGCCGGGTTGTCGGCATCGAGGCATTCCGGCAAGGATTCAAAGGTCATCCATTCGGTACTGCGCTGTTCTTTGGTACTGGTCTGGTTGATGTCAACGATCCGCACGTTTTTCAGTTTGCAGCGCTGTGCCCAGCGTACCAGTTGCCCGGAGGAAGGTATGAACCAGACGTTATTCATGCGGGCATAACGGTTTTCCGGCACAAGTACTGTTTGTTCATCGCCATCAATTATAAGTGTTTCCAGGACAAGTTCACCGCCCGGGCGCAGGCAGTCGCGTAACTGCAGGATGTGATCGAGCGGCGAACGGCGGTGGTACAGCACGCCCATCGAGAATACCGTATCGAAGGCCTCGAGTCGTGGCGGCACATCATCAATGCCCAGTGGCAGGACATTGACCTGCGGGTCCTTGATGTAGCGCTGCATCGCCTCGAATTGCATGCTGAACAATGGTGTCGGGTCAATACCGATGACATTTGCCGCACCCGCGCCGCGCATACGCCAGCAGTGGTAACCGTTGCCGCAACCGACATCGAGTACCTGCCGGCCGGCGAGCGAGCTTATATGTTTCGCCAGTCGCTGCCATTTCCAGTCGGAATGCCACTCGGTATCGATATGCACACCAAACAGTGACCAGGGTCCCTTGCGCCACGGGTGGAGTTGCCTGAGTGTCGATACAAGCTTGTTACGCACCGCGTCATCGATATCAGTTGCTGCGCCGATCGTGACCGTATCCGTATCAATGCTGATGGTCGAGGGCGTGATCGCCGGCAAGGCCTCGAGTGCGGCCTGCCATTTCGGCAAGTCGCCATAGCGTCGGGTATCCAGGCCTTTTTTGATCTGCGCCGGCAGGATGTCTGCCCAGCCGGCCATTGGCCCGTCACGCATGGCCGTTAGCAATGCAGTGTAATCGGTCATTTGATCGCGAGCAGTGAGGCGAAGTTGAAGCACTGCATCCAGACGTGAACCCGGCCAAAACCGGCCTCGTGCAGTCGTGCCTTGTGGGTTTCGAGCGTGTCCGGTACGAGCACGTTTTCCAGTGCCGTGCGTTTCTGGCTGATCTCGAGTTCGCTGTAGCCGTTGGCGCGTTTGAAGTCGAGCTGCAGGTCTTCCATGAGTTGTTGCTGGCAGGGATCATCGAACACGAGCTTCTCTGACAGGACGAAGGCATCACCGGGCTGCAGTACGGTGGCGATTTTTTGCAGCAGGGCGAGGCGGTCGGCCGGTGCAATAAACTGCAGCGTAAAGTTCATGACGACAAACGAGGCATCGCGCATTTCCAGTTCCCGGATATCTGCGCAGACGAACTCGACGGGGATCGGGCTGTCATCCAGCGCCAGGATTTGCTGTGCCGTGTCGAGCATGGCCTGCGCGTTATCGACAGCAATGATGCGGCAGCTGTCATGCCGGATGCGCCGGCGCATGGCGAGTGTCGCCGCACCGAGGGAACAGCCGAGGTCATAGATATGCGTCCCCGGCCGGGCATAGCGCTCGGCGAGCAGGCCGAGCAGGGGGATGATGGTTTCATAGCCGGGCACCGAGCGGCGGATCATGTCGGGGAAGACACGGGCAACTGTTTCGTCGAAGGCGAAATCGACGATCATGTCCTGTTTGTCGGCATAAATGCCGTCCTTACCACGGGTGGATGCCATAGTTGCGCCGGGGCCGATATGCGTGAAAACCAGCGGGTATTTTACCACCAGTAGTGGGCTGGTGCGTGCTATGCGTAATAAGATACCAGGGTTGCTGTTCAGGCCTCGCAGGCGGCCTCGAGCATAATCAGCTTGAAGACATCGGCGCGCTGTGCGACATCATGCTCGCCTCGCCACGTATCCTGGAGCTGATAGGCCTCGGCCTCGAGACCCCCCCAGCACTCGCCTTCATCGCGGCCGTTATGCCACTGGATGTAATGCACGAGTTCGTGCACGAGGCGCGACTGATCGTTCTTGTCGGCAGGATTGAAGCCGGGATGAAGGTATATGGTCAGTTCACGGTCGTAAAAGCCCTTTAGCCGCGTGGTCTGGCAGGTGCCGGCATCCTTGATGCCATACTGCTGGCACATGTTCGCCTGTTCGGTGACGACGATGTTGGGCAGGTTGATATTCGTATCGTATTCCGTGTTCAGGTTTATCCAGTCAAGCAGCGCCAGCATAAGGGCATCCATAATTGACTCCCGTGACCCATGCACATGAACCAACTATAGATGAAGCTGTGACATAAATCTGTCACAAAATTATTATTGTTTTGTCATAAACGTTCGTGGCGGTACAGCGAGGATTGTCTTCACCTAGCGCCGCCACTCGTCGATCAGAGATGCCACCAGTGCCGTCCAGCCGGTCTGGTGCGAGGCCCCCAGACCAAAGCCGTTGTCTCCGTGGAAGTATTCGTAAAACAGCAGGTAGTCCTTCCAGTGCGGGTCATGGCGGAATTTCTCGATATCGCCGTACACGGGGCGGCGACCGTTTTCATCGCGGGTAAAGATATTAATCATGTTATTCGCCAGTTTGCTGGCAATTTCACCGGCAGTAATGCGCTGGCCATCCGGGCCGGTCACATTCAGCGTATCGCCATAGGCCTTGTCGAGCTTGCGCAAGGACTCGATCATGAGGAAGCTGGTCGGGAACCAGATCGGGCCACGCCAGTTTGAATTACCCCCCTTGAGTTTGCACACGGCCTCGGCCGGTTCATAGCCGGCCATCGTGTCACCGAACACAAACGGCATGTTTTCGTGCACCTTGGACAGGCTGCGCAGGCCGTAATCGGAGAGAAATTCATCCGGGTCGCACATACGTTGCAGGATGCGTTCGAGTTGTTCGCGGTTGACGATGGTCAGGACATGGGTGTCATTGTCATTCACATTGACCCGGTTGCAGACGTGCTGCACGACATCCTGACGGTTCTCGACAAACCAGTCGAAATTCGTCGTGAAATCGGTGAAGGGATCGATCTTTTTGCGCACCAGACGTTCTGCTGCATACAGCGGGATCAGGCCGACCAGTGAGCGCACGCGCAGCTTGTGAAAGCTGCCATCCGGGTAGCGCAGCACATCGTAGAAGAAGCCGTCTTCATCATCCCACAGGTTGTAATCACGATTACCCATGTGTTTCATGGCCGCACCGACATAGATATAGTGCTGGAAGAACTTGGTAGCGAGCCCTTCGTAGACGGGATTTTCCTTGGCCAGTTCCAGCGCAATGCGCATCAGGTTGAGGCAGAACATGCCCATCCAGCCGGTCGCGTCACTTTGTTCGAGCACAGCACCACCGGGCAGTTGTTCCGAGCGATCAAACACGGTTATGTTATCGAGGCCGAGGAAACCACCTTCAAAGATATTGTTGCCTTCGGCGTCGACCTTGTTGACCCACCAGGCAAAATTGATCAACAGCTTGTGGAAACACTTCTGCAGGAAGTCACGATCAGCATGTCCATGGCGGTATTTCTCCATGTTATACACGCGCCATACTGCCCAGGCATGCACGGGCGGGTTCAGATCGGAGAACTCCCACTCATAGGCCGGGATCTGGCCATTGGGGTGCTGAAACTGTTCAAACAGCATAAGCCATAGCTGTTCCTTGGCAAATTCGACATCGACGAGTGCAATCGCGACCGTATGGAAGGCCAGGTCCCAGGCGGCGAACCACGGGTACTCCCATTTGTCCGGCATAGACAGGATGCGCATCGAGTTGAGATGACGCCAGTGCTGGTTGCGGATCTGCCAGCGTGAATCGGATGGCGGCATGTCACTGTTATCGCCGGCCAGCCAGCGCTGCACATCATAGATGTAATTGGATTTTGTCCACATCAGGCCGGCAAAGGCCTGGCGCTGGATGTTTTTTTCATCTTCGTTGGCTTTCGGCGGATGAATGTCAGCATAAAACTCATCGGCTTCTGCGAGACGCTGCGTCACGATGTCATCGACTTCGGTGAGCGTTGCCGTGGCCTTGTCACTGAGCCGCAGCGTGAGCACGGTACTGCCGCCGGCCGGTACGCTGCGCCTGTAATGCAGTGCGGCCTTGGTGCCTTGCTGTGCCGGGTTTACGCAGTCTTCGCCATGAATAATATGACGATGAAAGGCGTCCTTGACATAGGTGCGACCATCACCGGCCTGTTCACCATAGACACGACACATGTGTGTTTCATTGTCAGTGAACAGGGGAGAGCCATCGGCCTCGGCATGCAGGTAGCGTTTGCCAAGCTGGTATTTGAAGGGCAGGTTGGTCAGGCCGGTGGCATCGTTGTCATCGGCACATAACACGAGCTGTTTGCTGTTGTGTTTTTCGACCTGGATCAGCGGCTCGTTGAGTTTCTCGTCACCCCATGCCCAGATGTTGCGGAACCACAACTGCGGAACAAGGTGCAGGGTCGCCTCGTCGGGGCCACGGTTGAAGGCCTCGATACGGATACAGATGTCATCAGTATCGGCCTTGGCATATTCGATAAAGACATCGAAGTAGCGATCGTCGTCGAACAGGCCGGTGTCGAGCAGTTCATATTCGGGCCCCTGGCCGTTGCGTTCCTTGTTGCGATCGACCAGTTCCTGGTACGGGTACTCGCCCTGCGGGTACTTGTACAGGTGTTTCATGTAACTGTGGGTAGGCGTGCTGTCGAGGTAGAAATAGTATTCCTTGACGTCCTCACCGTGGTTGCCTTCGTGCGGCGTCAGGCCGAAGTGACGTTCCTTGAGAATGGGGTCGTGGCCGTTCCACAGTGCCAGGGAAAAGCACAGTAACTGGTAGCGATCGCAAATGCCGCCGATACCATCTTCGCCCCAGCGGTAGGCCTTGCTGCGTGCCATGTCATGACTGAGATAGCCCCAGGCATCACCATCGGCACTGTAGTCTTCACGCACTGTGCCCCAGGCGCGTTCACCGAGATAAGGTCCCCAATGATGCCAGCGTGCGGATTCATCACGCATGGCCTGCAGTCTTTGTTGTTCTTTATTCATGCCGCACTCCGTGCACACCGGATCACGTCCGCTGCCAGGCAGGACTTCCCCCGTTTCCGGTGCAGTATTTGTTGTTAATCTAGCTTAACAGCTAAATCAGGCGAGTTGCCAGAAGATTGTTTCGTCGGCGCGTAGCGGTACAACCGAGGCATCGCCAAAGGCATATTCAGCAGGTACCTGCCAACTCTGCCTGGTCAGCGTGATGTGATCGGTGTTACGTGGCAGGCGGTAGAAGTCAGCACCAAAATGACTGGCAAAGCCTTCCAGTTTGTCGAGTGCCCCGGCGGCGTCAAAGACTTCCGCATACAGTTCAATGGCGGCATGCGCGGTATACATGCCGGCACAACCGCAGGCGGATTCCTTGGCGTGCCTCGGGTGCGGTGCACTGTCGGTACCAAGGAAGAACCTGGACTCGCCGCTGATCGCGGCCTCGACCAGGGCAGTACGATGCTGTTCGCGTTTGAGTACGGGCAGACAGTAATGGTGGGGGCGTATACCTCCGGCAAACATTGCGTTGCGGTTCATGAGCAGGTGGTGCACGGTAATGGTTGCCGCAACATTGTCACCGGCCTCGCGCACGAAGCTGACCGCATCGGCGGTAGTGATATGTTCGAACACGACGCGCAGGTCCGGGAAACGCTGCAGGATAGTCTGCAAGGTCTTGTCGATGAAGACCTTCTCGCGATCAAATACATCGACCTCGGCTGACGTCGCTTCACCGTGGACGAGCAGGGGCAGACCATGTTCCTGCATAGCCTCGAGCGCATCAAAGGTTTTTTCGATGGCCGTGACGCCCGCATCGGAATGTGTTGTCGCACCGGCCGGGTAGAGTTTGACCGCGTGCACATGTTCGTTGCTGGCCGCCCCGGCGATTTCGCCCGGCGCCGTGTTATCGGTCAGGTACAGGGTCATGAGCGGGGTGAAATTCGTGCCGGCGGGTAATGCCGCCAGGATCCGTTCACGGTAGGCCCCGGCCTCTGCCACCGTGGTAACCGGTGGCTGCAGATTCGGCATGATAATGGCGCGGCCAAAGCGTTCGGCAGTATGACCGATGACGGAGGCCATGCCGGCATCGTCACGCACGTGCAGGTGCCAGTCATCGGGGCGGGTTATCGTCAGGCTTTGCATAGGCCGCGTGATTATGCCATGACTGGCAGTCGGCCTGCACCCGCTTATTCGGAAAAACCCTGCGTCGTGTAGCGTTCGACCATGAGTGTATCGGACCAGTATCCCGGCGGCAGGCCGGCCTTGAGTTTTAACTGGCCGAAGAACTCTGCAGGTGTAGTGAGACTTTCCCATACGGTCGGCAGGAAGGTGCCTTTGCGCTTGCCTTCGGTCAGGATCAGGCCATCCACGCCCGGGCGCAGCTGCGCCAGTAAATCTGCCTCGCTGCTGAACCGGATCGGTTCCGCCGGGTTCAGGACCTCGATGTGGATGTGCAGTTCATCAAACTCGTCTGCGCTGACAGGCGGGAAACGCGGGTCACGAAACGCGGCATCAAACGCATGCGCGGCGACATCTTCAGCGAGGCCACGGTAGGCTTCGAGGCTGCCGATACAGCCACGGAGCTGGCCATGTTTGTGCAAGGTGACAAACGCCGCGCCGTGCGCGTGCAAGGATTCCGGGATGTCTTCGCCAACAGTGGCCGGAAGGCCGGTTTCAAGTCCGTGCCGAATCGACTGACGCGCAAGTTGTAACAGGTAGTGTTGCTCCGCGCTGTCGAGCATCTCAACTATCAGTTGCGGTAAAGGTATAGGCGCCGTAGCCAACCACCTGGTCGCGTGGCCCGGCCGTGTCGCCGGAGTTACGCAAGTCAACGGTATGTGCACTCAAGTGATGGCGGCGCGCCATCTCCAGCATGCCGAGCACGGGGTTACGGCCGCAGGCATCCTCGAAGCCGATGGCCTCGCTATCCAGGGTTTCGATCGCCTGCGAGGTGGCGCTGTCCATGTGCTTCGCCGTGGCATAGTCGTGGTAGTGACTCAGGTCCGAACTGATGACGAACAGGGTATGTTCATCCGCCCAGAATTGTTCGAGCACCTCGGCGACATCGGCCGGGTCGGTGTCGCCGACCACGATCGGCACGAGCGTGAAGTCATCGAGCACGCTCTGCAGGAACGGCAGGTGTACCTCCAGGCTGTGCTCATAGGCATGCGCGCTGTCGAGCGCCTGGACCTGCGGCAATGCCAGCAGGGCGTGGATGGCCACGGTGTCCAGTGCGATCGCGCCGAGCGGGGTCAGGAATTCGCTGGCATTACTCACGGCAAGCCCGGTAAACGGTACCCGGTGTGACGGCCCGAGCAGGACCACGCGCCGAATCTGATCATGTACCGGCCGCAGGCTGCTATAGGCCGTGGCGGCAACCGGGCCCGAATAAATATAACCGGCGTGCGGTGCGATTATCGCGCGCGGTGCGGGGCCGGGCGGCGGGGTGGCCTCATCCAGCATTTGCCGGAGCATGTCTTGTAACGCGTGCGGATCGGCCGGGTAGAAGGTCCCGGCAACAGCCGGTTGGCGGCTTGTGGCAGTGTGGGTCATGCCTGTTCTCCCGGGTGGCCTGAATGATTTACTATAGCGCGCTGCCTGTAACTTGAAAATAGTCACTGTACGGGTATATATAAGGAATACACAGCAACAACGGCAGTGCATCATGAAAACCGAACCAAGTCATTTTCCGACCCGTTACTGGCACCTGCTGGAAGACGGGCGCGTGCAATGCGACCTGTGCCCGCGCTATTGCAAGCTGCACGAGGGGCAGCGCGGGCTGTGCTTCGTCCGCGCCAACGAGGGGGGCAAGATCGTATTGACCACCTACGGTCGTTCCAGTGGCTACTGCATTGATCCGATTGAAAAAAAACCGTTGAATCATTTTTTACCCGGCACGCCGGTGCTGTCTTTCGGCACGGCCGGGTGCAACCTCGCCTGCAAGTTCTGCCAGAACTGGGATATCAGCAAGTCACGCGAGTGGGACACGCTGGCCGACCAGGCCGAGCCGGAGGCTATCGCCCGCGCGGCGAAGGCACTGGGTTGCCGCAGTGTCGCCTATACCTATAACGACCCGGTGATCTTCCATGAATACGCGATTGACGTGGCCAGGGCCTGTCATGAACTCGATATCAAATCGGTGGCGGTGACGGCGGGGTATGTTTGCGCCGAGCCACGTACCGAATTTTACCGCTACATGGACGCCGCCAACGTCGATCTGAAGGGCTTTACCGAGCGTTTCTATCACAAGATTGTCGGCGGTCATCTGCAACCCGTGCTGGAAACGCTTGAATATATCCATCATGACACCGATGTCTGGCTGGAAATCACGACGCTGCTGATCCCCGGCGAGAATGATTCCGACAAGGAAATCGAGGAATTGAGCCGGTGGGTGGTGGGACACCTGGGCCCGGATGTGCCGCTGCATTTCACGGCCTTTCACCCCGACTGGAAAATGCTGGACTATCCCCCGACGCCGCCGGCCACCCTGACGCGGGCGCGTGAAATCGCCATGAAAAATGGCCTGCGCTATGTCTATACGGGCAATGTGCATGATGAAACGGGTGGCACGACTTATTGTCACAGTTGCGGCCACCGCCTGATTGGCCGGGACTGGTATGAGCTGACCGCCTGGGGGCTGGATGCCGAGGGCAAGTGCGAGAAATGCGGCACTGCCTGTGCGGGCGTATTCGAGGCCAAGGCCGGCGACTGGGGGTCACGCCGTCAGCCGGTGCGCCTGGCGGATTTTGTTGCCTGAACTTGACTTCGCCCGCCCACGGCCTAGACTCGCATCCCTGATTCTGACTGAACCGAGTGGCCCCGTATTGGAACTGCCACCACGGAGAGAACGTATGAGTATGGAAGGCTGTACCTCTGACCTCGTCGAACCGTTTGCGCTGCGCGTGATTGGTGACAGCATGATGCCCGAGTTTGAAGATGGCGCAATTATCATCGTCGACCAGTCCGCCCCCTGTGGCAATGGAGCCTATGCCGTGATCGAGTACAACGGCGAAACGACTTTCAGTCAGTACGTCGAACAGGACGGTCGCAAGTTTCTCAAGCCACTCAACGATGCCCATCCGACGATTGAATTGCTTGGTGACTACAAGGTGCATGGTGTCGTGATCCAGAAATATTTCAAGCGCAAGCGCAAGCATTACGACTGGGTCAGCTAGTCCCGCCCCGGTATTCCGCTGTGATGAGTTACCTGCCTGCCGATGTCAGTGAACTGCGTACCCTGACCGATTTAGTGCGTTGGGGCGCGAGCCGTTTCAATGAACACGAACTGTACTTCGGGCATGGCACGGATAATGCCGT
>JASFME010000041.1:0-12665 GCA_050117725.1 Granulosicoccaceae bacterium
CAACAGCACATCAGGCTGCCTGCCATCGATTACCGCCTCAGTGGCGTGGTGAAGCGTAAATATTACCTGCCGCCACTGTCTATCAAGGTCAAGGCGTTGCCTGCCTATCTTCCCCCGACCATACCCGTTGGCAAGATCAGTGTGTCGAGTGACGTTACCCCTGCTACCTTGTTGCAACCGCAACGACTCGCCTACTGGCATATCCGGCTGCAAGGTGACAGGGTTTTGCCCCAGTGGATGCCACCTGTCCTGCGCCAGCTCAAATCCGATCAGGCCACCACGTTTTTGCCGGCCGGTTCAGAACACAGCATCGCTCATGCCCCTGCCGGCATACAAGCCCGGGTTAGCCACGAGGTGCCGTTCAAACCTGCCGAGAATGGCCGCAGTATGCTGCCGGTATTACGCGTGCAGTACTTCGACCCGGAGACGGCCAGGCTGGAAACAGTCCGCCACCAGCCGCAAGGACTATGGATTATCGGCATGGGCTGGCGCATTCTGATCGGCCTGTTGCTGCTCGCGTTGCTCAGCGTCAGTGTAAAAATACTTCATGATGGTTGGGCGGCATGGCGTCAGCGCACAAATGCCCGCCGCACTGCACTGGCAAGCATGGCTGCGAGCAAGGACGCGCGTATGCTGCGTGACGGTCTGCGCCAGTTCGCCTGCGCGGAAGGCTGGCCGGCCAACCTGAGCCTGTCAGGCTGGCTTGCACGCTGGCAAAAACGGTATAGCGCAGATGAAAAAGTAGCCGGCCTGCTGGGCGAGTTATCACAGGTCAGTTATGCCCGTGACCGGGCCGGTGATATCGGGCCGCTCAAGACAGCGCTGCATGAAGCCATCCAGCAGGCCCGGCCCAGGGGCCGCCGTTGGTACGCATTGCGGGCGCCAACCTAACCGCAGCAGGATCTGTCGCTTGCCGCTGGTTTGATAGCCTCGATCGTTGCCGACACGACGTAATCCTCAACCCCCCTGCCCGGCGCCCACTCACGGATAAACTCGCGCGATTCGTCCTTCGGTGCGATGCGAATATCTATGAAGCCTGCTTCCCGCAGCATCGACCGCAGTTCCTCGATAGCCGATGCCCCGGACACGCAGGCAGAATGCAACTCCATATCCTGCTTGATGTCCTCAGGTAATTCGGCCGTAGCCACCACATCGGAAATCGCCAGGCGCCCGCCAGGTTTGAGGACACGAAACGCGTCGCGGAAAACCTGTGGTTTGTTTGGCGACAGGTTGATCACGCAGTTGGAGATGATGACATCAACAGTGGCATCGGCCACCGGGAGGTATTCAATCTCGCCGAGGCGGAACTCGACATTTGTGAAATTACCTTTCTCGGCATTGCCCCGTGCCTTGCTCAGCATCCCGGGCGTCATATCGATACCGATCACCCTGCCCTGTCCGCCGACTTCATTGGCGGCAAGAAAGGCATCGAAGCCGCCACCACTTCCCAGGTCGACAACAACCTCGCCCGGTTGCAGGCTGGCGATCGCACGCGGGTTACCGCAGCCCAGCCCCATATCGGCACCTTCGGGCACATTCTCGCGGTCGGATTCCGAGTAACCCAGCCGCGTGGAAATGATCGCATTGATCTGTGCGTCCTCGGATACGCCGCAGCAACTGGAGGCCTCGCCACAGCACTCGCCGTTATTACTGGCATCAGCAACTTTTGCATAGCTGTCACGCACCTTCTGTCGAATCTCGTCTGTATATCTATCACTCATCGTCTTTACCTTGAAAATGCCTGGATCATTCTGCCGGCAGGCAGCGATTCATAATCAATGACTTTAATTCATCCATCGTTGTGCATGCATCGATGTCCTGCGGACCGAGACAGCGCCGAAGGCCGTCTGTCTCTTTTATATAGGCAGCCGGGAATCCGTTATCACCGGGTGCGTATTGAGCCTGGAACTCGTCACGGTGCAGGAACTCGCACTCAAGTCCCAGCTGTTCAATATACTCTTTCCACTCGCCACGCATACTGAAATAGGAATGCGTAATGTCGCACAACCGGCACTGGTAAGTGGCCGGTGAAAACAGCTTGTGCCCGATATCGCTCAGCGTATTGAACAGACCGCTGTCGGCATTATAAACAAACACAAGTACCGGTTTCATTTGGCTTTAACGGCTGCCATGCGCGCGAACTTGAGCAGCAACAATGCCACCGGGCTACCATGCAGGAACAAGTCAAAGATATCAATTGGCTTTGCCAGCGTTCCCGCCGCCAGCATTTTCAGTTTTTCCCATAAATGGGGTTCCGGACTGAACGGCGCCAGGCCTAACAGCAGTGCAATAATTACGAGTGTGCCGAGGTTGATTTTGTCGAGCCATGAAAACATGAGTAAGCCTTTCTCTCCGTATAAGAGTGTATATGATTCATATCTCCGGCATGAGTTCCGGAAACCGTTCCAGATCTGCGGGATCATCGAGATCATGCCGGACAGGCAATTCAGACAGTCGCAAGCCCGCCTGCTTGACGCGCTCATGCGTCTGCGCGAGTACGGCCGGTGTACCCCAGTCGATCCCCGCAAACAGTGCGGCGTGACTTTGTGACAGCCCGATCAAAACATAACCGCCGTCTTTAGCGGGCCCCAGTACGACCTCCTGTCCCTCGCGCAGCGCCTGCAAGGCCTGCCTGATGTCTGCAGCGCACAGTTCAGGGCAATCCGTTCCGATGAGCACTGCATGATCATGATCACGCAGTACCGATTCGAATGCGGCATGCATACGCTCGCCCAGGTCATTGCCCTTCTGTGCCTGCAGGCACACAGAATACGTCCCCGACAATTCGCTGAAAAACGGGTGCGAGGTATCGGGCGTACACCATAATTGTACGTCCAGCCCCTTTATCGTCGTAACCGTTTCCAGTGTCTGCCTGACCAGTCGCCTGTGCAGATCGGCACTGCCCTGTTCACCGAGCGCCGGTATCAAGCGCGTTTTTGCCTGCCCCGGCACAGGTGCACGGGCGAATACAAGGATGGCGGCATTATTTCCATCAGGTTGCTGATAACCGTACCACTGTGCCAGGCGCGACGGGCTGACACCGACGAAATGCGCAAACCGTAACCACCACATCAATAAAACGGTCCTGATAAGTCCGTTCTGCTCCCAGCGCCGGCTCGAGGTAAGCAGCCTTGCCCGGACACACGCGGGCCGGGAATAGCGTTTGAGTCGCCGGCTCAGCCTGACATCTTCCATGAGGGCAATATCCGGGAAACCTCCGGCCTGCTCAAATGTTCCGCGAAGCACAAACAGCCCCTGGTCACCCGTAACGATCCCGGAGACACATGAGCGCAGATTCATCATGCGTTCTATGATCCTGAATACGGGATTGCGGCCGGACAATTGCACGGCAAAACGTCCCCATACCTTGCTGCCGTCCAGGGCAGACAAGATCCCGTGATCAGCATCTGGCGGGACGGTGCTGTCGGCATGCACAAACCACAACACCTCGCCCGTTGCGACAGATGCGCCCTGGTTCAGCTGCTTTGCCCTGCCTCTCTCAGAAGCGATGACGCTGTCCGTCAGCGGTCCGGCAATGTTCCTTGTGTCATCCAGACTGCCACCGTCGACGACAATGATTTCATGCCCATGCTCACGCAGTGCTTGCAGGTCATGCAATAACGGCACTATCCGTTCCGACTCGTTCAGGGTCGGAATAATGACTGATATTTTTCTAAAGGACCTCACCACCAATCAGGTGCTCAGCGCCCCGCCACAACTGGCACCCTGCCCGGCGGTACAGCCATAACAGTGATCGGCGACAACTATGGGGTTTCCTTCGATATCCTGCGTAGCGATCTCACGTAAATGCATATTGGCGCGTTCGTCCTGCTTTAAGGGCAGACCCAGCATCTGGTTGAAGTCACAGTCATAGACGATACCCTGCCAGTCGACACTGATGAGGCTACGGCACATCACATTTTCAAGATTACAGGGCTGGTAGGCAGACTTGAGCAACTGCATATACTCGTCGAACTGCCCTTTCGATATGAGCATGCTGCCAAAACGCTGGATAGGCATATTCGTCAGTGTCAGCAAGTTGTTAAAGACAACCTCTTCACGTCGGTCCAGCTCGTACTTGTAGTCTGCTTCAAGCTGCGCCTGGTCGGGCGGTAAATAAGGGCCCGTAGGATTGTACATAAGATTCAGCACCAACCCGCTATCCTGTTGTCCATAGCCAAGCGCGTTAAGCTTGTGCATCGCCTGCATACTGGAGTAATACACGCCATTGCCACGCTGCGTATCGACGTTTTCCTCGAGATAACAAGGCAGCGAGGCCACAAGCTCGACCCGCTGACTGGCGAGAAACTCCGCCATGCCCTCATAACCCGGCTCATTGAGAATAGTCAGGTTACAACGATCAATAACATGTACACCTGATGCACGCGCTTCGCTAACAAGATAACGAAACTCCGGGTGCATTTCCGGCGCCCCACCGGTCAGGTCCAGGGTCTTCACACCGCTTCTGCACAGGAAATCCAGTACGGCCTCGATATTGTCGCGTGACATGACCTCCTTGCGGTTCGGGCCGGCATTCACATGGCAATGCTGGCAGGACTGGTTACAGCGGTAACCGAGATTAACCTGCAGGGTCTCCAGCTTGCCGCGCTTAACCGCAGGAAAGTCCGAATTTTTTAATAATGGTAATGTTGCGTGCATGACACTGACTTATTTCCGTTTTTTCAACCCAATCGCCAAAAAACCACCCCACGGTAATTGCGCAGGCATGAGCGACTCTACCTTCTGCGACAACCTTCCACCATACGGCAACCATATTGCAGAACGAATCGTTACTTCCGGGCTCGGCGTGAGAGCCTGCAACCAATGACAAACCTTTGACACCGTATCCCAGCGGGCACCACGGTAGCCGCCGTGCTGGTATTTCATGAGATACAGCAGGCTGTTGCGGTTTAACAATCCCAATACCATGCCGTGCCGACATACTCGCCACATTTCTGTCAATGCCATTTGTGGCTCATCGATAAAACACAGGCTCGTTACCGCCGCGCAATAATCAAAAGCATTATCAGGAAACGGCAACCGCTGCGCGTCGCCTTGTATGTAATTTACCTTACTACCTGAGGCACGGGCATACTGATTCATGGCTGGATCGGGATCGACACCGGTAACCTGCAAACCTGCATCCGCAAAATGCCGGCTAAAGTAACCACTGCCACTGCCCACATCAAGAATACTCTGCCCAGCAACGGGGTGCATGAGTTCCATCAATAACGCAAATTCGAGGTGTCCGATCCAGCTTCCCCGCGGCGTGTGATACCACGCCTCATATTTTTCCGGGTTCTTGATACTGGCCATATCGTCATTAACCACGCTTACCCGAAAACGCATACCTTTCATTCAAAAACTGAGGACGCGCTCCGAGTCACGAACGAGTTCATACAGGTCTTTCATGGTCGATAACGGGCATAATTCGCTCGCGCCGGCCTGGCGGATCTTCAGGCAGGTACCGCAGGCGAGTATCTCACCGCCGGCATCGACAAATGATGCCATCTGCTCGGCAACCTTGAAGTTTTCGGTATCGAGTCCTTCGGCCTCAACACCCTTTGCCAGCAGGAACACCCTGACTGTATCACCCTCACCCAGCGCGAACACACCCAGGCGGAATGCATTCCATACCGTCTCTGCATCCGCAGAATAAATAACGATTCCGAGTTTCATATGCGCACCTCATCATTGCTGCCAGTATTACCCTGTCATTTGACAGGGTAACCGGCTCCGTTCCACAGTGTCATGCCACCCCGCACCACGTGCACATCGGCATAGCCCTTGCTCGCCAGGATCCGGGCCGCCTTGGCAGAGCGCCGATCGGTTCGGCACACAATCGCAATCGGCCGCTCCAGTCGGTCGAGCAGTTCATCGACACGTTCGGCGAGGTCCTCTACCGGGATATTCTTAGCGTTCTTGATATGACCCTGCTCGCCAATAAACTCGTCCGCACTGCGCACGTCCAGCACAAGTATATCTTCATCATTGTCGAGTCCATGCTTTAGCTGTTCCACATTCAACATCGGACCGCGGCGCAGGCGGCCAATCAGGCGCGGCAAAAATGCCACCACTGCCAACAGTGCCAGTGCCAGCAGGCCCTTCCGGATCATACCTTCTCCGCCGGCCACCGCTTCCTTGCCGGCATAGCCCAGATAGGTATAGGCGATGGCGCCGGGCAGCATGCAGAGGTACGAAGCAATAATGTAATGGGCAAGTTTGATCCGCGTCAGCCCCAGTGCATAGTTCAACAAGTTGAACGGAAACAGGGGTACCAGGCGCACAAAGGCGACGAAGCGCCAGCCTTCACTCTCCACGCCTTCCTTGAGTTGTTTCATGCGGCCACCGGTCTTCTGCTCCACCCAGCCGGACGCCAGGTAGCGGGCCACCAGAAAGGCAAGGGTTGCACCGATCGTTGCACCGGTCAGGTTATAAAACGTGCCCAATACCGGACCGAACAGCGCCCCTCCCACCAGGGTAATGACAGAACCGGGCAGGAAGAACACCGTACCCAACGCGTAGATCAGCATAAACAATACAGGTCCGGCAGCGCCGGCACCCTCTATCCATTCTTCAAGTGCGGTCGCCTCAAACTGTTCCCGGTAACTAATGACAAGGCCAATACCCACGACAATGATTGCAAGCAGAACAAAACGGGAAAGCTTACTTTTCATCGCTGGCACTCCATTCACGACGGTTGATGGCATAACCGGTAATCTTGCCTCTGAACGGCAACAGCAGCATGCCCGGGAACCATGACACCTGTTTCGGATCACGGTGCTTGTGGATACCGATGGTCATGCCCACATGCCCGGCACGAGGCTGATCCCGGTACGTACCGAACAGGCGATCCCACCATGGCAGATTGAAACCGAAGTTGCTGTTCGCCTCATCGTCCTCGACCGAGTGGTGCACCCGGTGCATGTCCGGCGTGACTACGACCCAGCGCAGTACCCTGTCCAGTCCCAGGGGTAAGCGTACATTGCCATGGTTGAACATCGCAGTCGCATTCAACACGACTTCAAAAATAACCACTGCAACCACCGGTGGGCCCAGCACCACGATTGTGGCGAACTTGATCAGCATGGACAGCAGGATCTCAATCGGATGAAACCGCGCCCCGGTGGTTACGTCGAAATCCAGATCCGCGTGGTGCATGCGGTGCAGCCGCCACAAGACCGGCACGGCATGCACCATGACGTGCTGCAAGTAGATGATGAAGTCCATGATCACTACCGACGCCACTACTGCCAGCCAGAACGGCACCTCAAGGTAGTTGAACGCACCCCATCCCTGCTCGGCGGCAAACACCGTCATGCCCACAGCCGCGGCGGGAAACACGACTCGCAGCAGGAAACTGTTGAAGAACACGATACCGAGGTTATTCACCCAGCGGACGAACTTGGACACGGTCAAAACCCGCCGTGGCGCCAGTATCTCCCATAGCGCCATCAGCGCCAGCATACCGAAGAAGAAACCCATGCGGATCACCTTCTCGTTGCTCATTACAAACTCGTTGATATCCATGCCCTGCTCCCGTGTCGGGTATAACCTTGTGCCATTGCTGTACGAAGCATGCGTGCTATACTGAAATTTATATAATCAAGTATTCAAGTGACTTATTGAATATAAAACTGGTGCAGAAATATGTCAAGCAAGGGTTTCAAACACGATTTATTTGTACAGTTTGCGCGCGTCGGTAAAGCATTGAGCAATGCTAATCGACTGGAATTACTGGAGTTTCTCGCGCAACGTGAACATAGTGTAGAGGAACTGGCAAAGGTTTCGGGGTTGAGTACGGCGAATGCGTCGCAGCATTTGCAGCAATTAAGGCAGGCTGGCCTGGTATTATCGCGAAAATCCGGCTTGAAGGTCTATTACCGGCTCAGCGGTGACGACGTGATTGAACTGCTCGACGCAGTGCGTAGCGTGGCGCAGCGCCACCTTGCCGATGTTGAGCGCCTCATCAACACGTACCTGGACGTAAAAGACAACCTGGAGCCCATACCACGGCGGGAATTGCTGCAACGCGTCAATGACGGGCTGGTAACGGTCATAGATGTCCGCCCACAGGAAGAATACGAAGCCGGCCATGTACCGGGGGCCGTGAATATCCCCCCTTCTGAGCTGGAAGCACACCTGGATGATTTCGATCCGGGACAGGAAATTGTTGCCTATTGCCGGGGACCGCACTGTATTCTCGCTTTTGAGGCCGTTGAAACCTTGCGCAGTCAGGGACTCAAGGCCAGGCGCCTGCAGGACGGCTTTCCCGAATGGAAAACCGACGGCCTGCCAGTGGAATCGGCATCCAACGATGCCGCGACCTCCTCACAATAAAAAAGCCCAACCCCGCCAAGGGTTGAGCTTTTCAATTTGGCAGCGGGGGCAGGATTGCTCCGGTGACCTTCGGCCCTTATATGACGGCCGAGCCCGACGAGTGCGCAGCGCGTCGAGCGCATAACCCGAAGAGTGTCCGGGTGGACACAATAAAAAAGCCCAACCCATCAAAGGGTTGAGCTTTTCAATTTGGTAGCGGGGGTAGGATTTGAACCTACGACCTTCGGGTTATGAGCCCGACGAGCTGCCAGACTGCTCCACCCCGCAATCGGCGAGGCAGGAGTCTACTGGCTTGGGCTGTTCTTTTCAAGTAGGTGGCGGACATAAAAAAACCGGGTACCTCTCGGCACCCGGTTTTCTTGTCCTGATGGACAGGTTACAGCTTACGGCTTGACGTAAACATAACCCTGGTGCTGGAGTTCAGCGACTTCGGCAACACCTGACGGGATGATTTCCGCGTTCAGGTTGATCTTGTCCTTCGGAATCTTCTTGCCGCGGACAGTGTTGGCGCACAGACGGAATTTCACGCCACGGTTAGCCAGGGCCTGAATCTGGTCACCGAAAGTGTGACCCTTCTTGTCAGCCTTGCCGTCAACCAGAATGAAGCCACCAGAGCTATGGAACACCATAATAGCGTCAAGGTTTTCATCACCGAGTGCGTTCAGGTGGTTCTTCATGTTACGCAGGCCACGGTAACCCCAGTTCAGGTCATTCATGTGGTAAACAACCTTCTGAGTCTTATAGCCGTTCTTGGCTTTCTTACGATCGTCAGTCGCGGCACAGCCGGTCAATGCAACGCCCAGCGCAGCAACTGCAGCCAGTTTCAGGCCTGTTTTCATGGTCTTAGTCATGTTTTACTTCTCCTCTTCTTCCCTTTACAACAATATTGTTGGTTTGCGGGTGTTAACGCTCTATATATAGAGCAAATGCCGTTCCATATTTCGGAATGACAATACTTATACTTTATAATCAATATGTTACAGTGTTTTTTTAATGCCTGTAATCACTATATTTACAACACGGGAGACGTGGAACGATGCATTATGCAATGCATTTTGCATGCCCTGTTGTGGATTACACCTCTCTACTCCTCACCTTGCATGCGTTTTAGTTTTCGCCACAGCGTAGTCTTGTCGATGCCCAGGATCTGCGCGGCGCGGCTCTTTTTACCGTTAGATTTAACCAGTACGTAGTTTATGTAGTTTTGTTCCAGCTCATCAAGTGTCACCAGGCGGCTGTCATCAAACAAGCTGTTAGACGGCACCATGGCCGTACTGGCGACGGGTTCGCTCCAGTTCAGTGTCGGGCCGTCAGCGAGGATCACGCAACGCTCGACGGTATTACGCAGTTCGCGGATATTGCCGGGCCAGGCTGCATCGCACAGACGGCGCATCGAGGCCGGGTCAAAGCCGTTTACTCTGCGCTTGTAGCGCGTGGCAAATTCCTCGACGAAGTGCTCGACAAGCGACGGGATATCTTCCCGACGTTCATCCAGTGACGGCACCCGGATATTCAGGACATTCAGGCGATGATAGAAGTCATGGCGGAAGCTGCCCTCGCTGACCATACCCTCGAGATTCCGATTGGTAGCCACGACAATGCGCAAATCAATAGGCGTTGCGCTGGTACCCCCGACGCGTGTAACCCGCTGATCCTCGATGGCGCGCATCAGTTTCATCTGCATTGCGTCAGAGATGTTACATATCTCATCGAAAAACAGTGTGCCGCCACTGGCCTCCTCCATAAGTCCGCGCTTGCGTTGCGTGGCACCGGTAAAAGCGCCTTTCTCGTGCCCGAACAGTTCACTTTCCAGCAAGGTTTCGGTCAGCGCGCCACAATCAATCACGACAAAAGGTGCCTCGCTACGCGGGCTGAAATCATGCAAGGCATGGGCAACCAGTTCCTTACCTGTACCGGAGTCGCCGGTAATAATGACGTTACAACTGACCTCGGAGACCTTTTCAATGGTATTGAACAGGGTACGCATGGCCGGACTGTCACCAATCATGCCGAAGCGGTTGCCTGAACGACGCAAACGTTTTTTCAGTAACTGGTTTTCTTTTTTCAGTTTTTGCGACTGGATGCTGCGATCAAGAATGAGTTTGAATTCTTCAAAATCGAACGGCTTCTTGATGAAATCAGCAGCGCCACGCTTCATTGCCTCGACAGCGTTCTCCACCGACGAATGCCCGGTCATAACCAGGACCGGGACTTCCGGGTCAATAGAACGCAATTCAGTCAACAATTCAAAGCCGTTCATATTGGGCATGCGCAGGTCAGTGACCACGGCATCCGCACCATGTTTGGCAAAAGCTTCCAGGCATTCACGCGGTGATTGAAACACCTGGCAATCATAGCCGGCACTTGAACATTGCCGCTGCATCACACGACAGGTCACTGCATCATCATCGACAAACAATATGCGCATATTGCCTGACGGTTGTTGTGATTCAAGGTTAGTTGCTTGCAACCCTCTTCTCCCTACTCTCTTGCTCAGCCATACGACTCTTACTATCGACGGGCATTACCATGTCAACCGGCAGCATAATAACGACTGTTGTTCCTTCACTGTCTCCACTTTCGATACTGATGTGCCCGCCATGTTTTTGCACAATTCCGTAACTGACAGACAACCCAAGCCCTGTCCCCTCGCCTTCGGGTTTGGTTGAATAAAACGGATTAAATACTCTTGAAAGTTCATCAGCGGGGATACCCTGACCCTGATCCTGGACCACGATACGGGCATTACCATCGATCTGTTCAAGACTGACCGACAAGCCGCTATTCGCAGGCGATGCCTGGATCGCATTGAGCAGAATATTCACAATCACCTGTTGCAACTGGTTAGGATCACCCTGCATGTACAGCTGATTGCAGATATTTTTCTCCAGGCTTAGCGATGTTGCCTCAAAACGATGCCTCAACAATGCCAGCGTGTCATTAAGCAGTGCAGCCATATCAAATCGCTCAATATGTGGTTCACTGGCACGGGCAAATTTCAGAATTCCCTGCACAATACGCGCACATCGTTGACCTTCATCCTGCAGTGTATGAATATCCTGCAACAGATCCTTGTCACTATGTTTGTCCAGTGATTTTTCAATCAATGACGCCAACGACATAATATTCATGAGCGGGTTATTAATCTCATGACCAATACCCGCCGCCATCTGCCCGACTGCGGCGAGACGCTCGGATTGCCGAACCGCAGACTCGGCCTTGTCACGTTCGCGGCGTGTCCTTTCCAGGGTCTCACATAAATAGTTAAATGCGCGCCCGACAATACCAATTTCATCACTGCGTGTTTCGGTGTAACGCGCATTGAATGCGCCGTCTGCATAGCGGGTGATCGTCGAGGCAAGCGCCTGTACCGGACTGGCCAGACGATCGGCTGCCCAGCGGGCGACAAGCAGGCTCAACACGAGTACCACACCCAATAACAGCCAGATACTGAAACGAATTTCATTGATCGGTGCAAACACAGCATCACGCGACGCCTCGATCACGAGCAGCCAACTGGCACGTTCATCCTCATAGGGTTCATAGCGATGATAAAACAGCATGCGACCATCATCGAAGCTGAGCATACCCGGCTGATCGGCATTTTTTAACCGTAGCCAGTTATCCGCCCCGATATCCTTTGAAAGCCGGAAACTGGTACCCAACTGGTCGGCGAAACGTTGCGCATTGTCCTGGTGGAACAGGTAAATCCCGTCCCGGTTGGAATTTTGATTGATCTCGGCGACATATACCTTGCCCGGGAAACCGCCCATCGAGGCAAGAATGGTCTCATCAATGCGGCTGCCCCACATATTCAGAACCAGCAAGCCATCGATTTCATTGCCCCGGCGAACCGGAACGCTGTAACGCATCATCGCCGGGCAGAATTCTGCGTCCTGTCGTACCTGGCCAAGTTCGAAGTCCGAGACATATACATCGCGAAAGCCGTCGATGGCCTCCTTGTAAAACGGCCGTGTTGACTGGTCCGCGATATAGTAGCGATCGTAATCGGCATCCAGGTACTGCGGTTCAACCTTGTATCCTTCCTTGACCTTCATCACCGTCTTGCCATTGGCGTCGATGACGCGCACGGCCTGGATGGTGGTAATACGTTGCTGGTAGTCGAGGAAGAACTGCTGCAATTCGGTGACGCGTTCATCGTAACGATCATCGGCTTTATCACGGGTTGCCCGCATAAATTCCTTGACCGCTGGCACCTGGGCCAGACCTTGCGCCATGGCACGCTGGCTGGCCAGCAAGGTATTGACTTCGCCGGCCATTTTATCGAGTTTGCCGTGCAATTCGGCCTCAATCCGGTGCTGGAG
>JASFME010000042.1:0-12514 GCA_050117725.1 Granulosicoccaceae bacterium
GTCGAGGAAACTGCGCAGCGAATCCGAGCGGCTCGGGTGACGCAGTTTGCGCAGCGCCTTGGCTTCGATCTGACGGATACGCTCGCGGGTCACGTCGAACTGCTTGCCGACTTCCTCGAGCGTGTGGTCCGTGTTCATGTCGATACCGAAGCGCATGCGCAGCACCTTGGCCTCGCGTGCGGTCAGGCTGCCAAGCACACCCTGGGTGGCTTCGCGCAGGCCTTCAATGGTCGCGGAATCCAGCGGCAGCAGGGCGTTACCATCCTCGATGAAGTCACCCAGGTGTGAATCCTCGTCATCACCAATCGGGGTTTCCATCGAGATTGGTTCCTTGGCGATCTTCATGACCTTGCGGACCTTGTCTTCCGGCATTTCCATGCGTTCGGCCAGTTCTTCCGGTGTTGGCTCGCGACCCATTTCCTGCACCATCTGCCGCGAGATACGTGACAGCTTGTTGATGGTTTCGATCATGTGTACCGGGATACGGATGGTACGCGCCTGGTCGGCAATCGAACGGGTGATCGCCTGGCGAATCCACCATGTCGCATAGGTCGAGAACTTGTAGCCACGACGGTATTCGAACTTGTCGACCGCCTTCATCAGGCCGATGTTGCCTTCCTGGATCAGGTCGAGGAATTGCAGGCCACGATTCGTGTACTTTTTCGCAATCGAGATCACGAGACGCAGGTTGGCTTCGACCATTTCTTTCTTCGCGCGGCGGGCCTTGGCTTCACCGATCGACATCTTGCGATTGATGTCCTTGATCTGCGCAATGGTCATACCGCTTTCTTCTTCAAGCGCGATGAGTTTCTTCTGCGCGCGGAAGATTTCGTCCTGGTGCTCCTTGAGCACAGCGGCGTAGGGTTTCTTCGAGCGCATGTGCTTTTTCAGCCATTCCAGGTTGGTTTCATTGTCCGGGAAGGTGGTGATGAATTCCTTGCGCGGCATGCGGGCCATGCGTACGCATATATCCATAATGACTTTTTCCTGCGTGCGAATGCGATCGACCATGTCTCGCAGCCTGAAGATCATGACATCAATCAGGCGTTGCACGATCTTGAAGGTCATGAACTTGTCTGATAACTGCTCGCGCAGCTTTGTGCACTTCGGATCTTCGTTACCGTACTTGGCAACGGCGTTCATGTAACGCTTGTACAGTTTGCCCAATTCGGTAAAGCGCTCACGGGCCTCTTCCGGATCAGGACCGGTATCGACCTCGGCTTCTTCGTCATCATCGTCATTTTTGTCGCTTTTCGCGTTCGGCTGGGCGATTTCGTCGGGGGCATCCGGGTCAATGAAGCCGGTGATGACATCGGTCAGGCGCGCCTCTTCGTTTTCAACGCGGGCATAGTCTGCCAGCAGACCGGCGATGGTGTCGCTGTACATGGCGAGCGCGGACAGCATCTGGTTCATGCCGTCTTCAATTCGCTTGGCAATACGGATCTCGCCTTCGCGCGTGAGCAGTTCCACCGCGCCCATTTCACGCATATACATGCGTACCGGGTCGGTAGTGCGCCCGAATTCCGCATCAACGGTTGAAACCAGCGTCGCGGTGGCCTCTTCAGTGGCATCATCGTCAGCACTGACGGCGACAGCGCTATCGGACAGCACGATGTTGTCGGCGTCCGGCGCATACTCATGGACTTCGATGCCCATGTCATTGATCATGGTAATGATTTCCTCGATCTGCTCGGGATCGACGATTTCATTCGGCAGGTGGTCGTTGACTTCGGCGTAAGTGAGGTAACCCTGTTCCTTGCCCTTGGCGATCAACTTTTTAAGCTGCGACTGCTGTGTTTCGTGGTCCATTCTTTACCCTGTGCGACAAAAGATGCTGCTGATGTGATTACCGACACATCCGTGGTGCGCCGATGTAACTCTCTATTATAGCTTAATTTCGCTATATGAATACACGAATAATCAACCTGCCGGTGAGTTATGCTGACTCACAAGCAGTTGATTAAATTCCGTTTTCTCCGTCTCGGAGAGATTTGCCAGGCCCTTCGCCTGGAGTTCGGCCAGGCGTTGCTGCGCCTTGCCTGCCTCGAGTTGCCGATCCAGGCCCTGCAGGCTGTGAATGAACTCGGTGCGGATGGCCTTGGCTTCACTGAGCAGGGCCTCACCGGCCAGACGCCGCAGGTGCGCGGCGACCGGTGTATCGTGCCAGTGCTCTATCAAGGCACCGGTGCTGATCTGTGGGTTATGCAGGGCAAGATCAAGCATTTTGACAAGAATTTCTGCACCTTTTTCGGGTAAATTGGCAAAGCGCTGGATATCGCCGGCTTCACTGGCCAGGTCCGGCTGTTGCAGCAGGCAGCGCAGGGCGTTGCGCAGCAATGAGGATTTTTCCTTAGTGGCCGGCGCGGCTTTTTGCCGGGCCATGGGTGTTTCCGGCGGCGGAGCCGCATCGAGGTGCCTGGCAATATTGTCACTGCTCGTCCCCGCCTCTTCGGCGACGCGTTCGGTCAGCAGGTCGCGATAGATCCCCTCTGGAATCCTGGAGAGTAAGGGCTTCGCCAACTCGGCGAGGCGGGCCTTGCCATCGGTCGACGAGGTATCGGCCTCGCCGTGCAGGCTCTCGAGCAGGAAGTCCGACAGTGGCGTAGCCTGTTGTACACGCCGGGCAAAGGCCTCGGCGCCCTCGGCGCGGATCAGCGAATCCGGGTCTTCGCCCTCGGGCAGGAACAGAAAACGGGCCTGGCGACCCCCCTTCATGAGCGACAGGGCATTGTCGAGGGCGCGTTTGGCCGCGGCACGGCCGGCGCGATCGCCATCAAAACAGAACACGACCTCCTCCGTGACCCGGAACAGACGGTTCAGGTGTTCGCTTGTCGTCGCGGTGCCGAGTGTGGCCACGGCGTAGCGGATGCCGAATTGCGCCAGCGCGACGACGTCCATGTAACCCTCGACCACGAGCAGGCGGGGGATATCCCGCAGCGCCTTGCGCGCTTCATACAGGCCATACAGTTCCTGACCCTTGTGGAATATCGGGGTTTCCGGCGAATTCAGGTATTTCGGCTCGTCATCCTTGCTCAACACACGCCCGCCAAAGGCGATAACACGCCCGCGCCGATCGCGGATCGGGAACATGATGCGATCGCGGAAGCGGTCATAGCAGCGGTCGCCCTTGTCGATCACCATGCCGGTCGTGATCAGGACCTGTTTGTGCTCGTCGCTATCGCCGTACCTGCGCAGCAGGTTGTCCCAGCCGGGTGGGGCGTAGCCGATACCGAAATCTTTCGCGATATCGCCGGTCAGGCCGCGGCCTTTCAGATAATCGATGGCACGGTTCGCATGCGGGTGCTCGCGTAACTGGTTGCGGTAGAAGCGCGCGGCCTGTTCGAGCATCGCGTACAGCGGGTTCGGATCCGGGCCACGGGGCGTATCGGGACCGTCTTCGTTCGGCACCTCGACGCCAACCTGCCGGGCCAGCGCATGAATGGCCTCGACAAAATCCATATGCTCGTAGTCCATGAGGAAACCGAGCGCACTGCCCGAGGCACCGCAACCGAAACAGTAATAAAACTGTTTGTCCTGGCTGACGCTGAACGAGGGAGTTTTCTCATTATGGAACGGGCAGCAGGCCATGTAGTCCTTGCCTTTCTTTTTCAAAGGCACACGGCTGTCGATCACATCGACGATATCGACGCGTGACAACAGGTCATCGATGAAATTTTGTGGAATGCGCCCGCCCATGCCTAGAGTGTATGACGAGTTGTGATGGCAGTCAGCAGCAGCGCTGCGGAAAACGGCGTAAATTTGATAAAGGGGGGGATTACTGGCAGCGCAGCTTCAGTGGACTGGCAGGTATCAGCCGCCAAGGCGGGCCTTGATCAGGCCACTGACCGCACCCATGTCGGCGCGACCCTGCACTTGCGGGCGAACCTTGCCCATGACCTGACCCATTTCCTTCATGCTGCTGGCACCGGTTTCGGCAATGGCCGCGTCGATGATGGCATTGATTTCATCATCGGTCAGCTGGGCAGGCATGTATTCCTGGATAATACCGACCTCGAATTCTTCCTGGTCGGCCAGATCAGTACGCCCGGCATCGGTGTATTGCTTGATGCTGTCGCGGCGCTGTTTGAGCATCTTGTCGAGCACGGCCAGCACGGCTGTGTCATCGAGTTCGATGCGCTCGTCAACTTCCTTTTGCTTGATGGCGGCCTGGATCAGGCGAATCACGCCAAGGCGATTTTTGTCCTTGGCGCGCATCGCGGCCTTCATGGCCTCGCCGAGCTGGTCTTTGAGTGTCGTGTCACTCATGGCAGGCGCAGCGTCCTGTAACGATTAATACAGGCGCTGACGATGAATCGTCTGACGGGACACCTTCTTCTGGTGACGCTTCACAGCAGCAGCGGCCTTGCGCTTGCGAATCGCAGTCGGCTTTTCGTAGAACTCGCGACGGCGGACTTCAGACAGGACACCTGCCTTTTCGCAAGAGCGCTTGAAACGGCGCAGCGCGACGTCAAACGGTTCGTTTTCTTTAACTTTAACTGAGGGCATGCAATCAACCTTCAATGGTAACTGTACAGTTGGCCGGACCATCCGACCTGTTTCCACCGGCTATATCACCGGGAGGGGCGCGATTTTAATGATTTGCAGTCGAAAAAGCAAAGGTCTTCAAAGACTTTCTGTTAAAATTCGCCCTCATGAAAGTCCTCGGCATCGAAACTTCCTGTGATGAAACGGGCGTGGCCGTCTATGACAGCGACGCCGGCCTGCTCGCCCATGCCCTGCACAGCCAGGTGGCGCTGCACGCCGAGTACGGCGGGGTCGTGCCGGAGCTGGCCTCGCGCGATCACGTGCGCAAGGTATTGCCGCTGATCGACGAGGTGCTGGCGCGAGCCGGCCTGCAGCACATTGATCTCGATGGCGTGGCCTGGACCGAGGGGCCGGGGCTGGTCGGGGCGCTACTCGTCGGTGCGGCGATCGGTCGCAGCATTGCCTGGACACTGGGCCTGCCGCATGTCGGGATCCACCACATGGAGGGCCACCTGCTCGCGCCGTTGCTCGAAGATCCGGCCCCGGCATTCCCGTTTATCGCGCTGCTCGTCTCCGGCGGCCATACCATGCTGGTGCGCGTCGACGGTATCGGTCAGTACGAGATCCTCGGCGACACGCTCGATGACGCGGTCGGCGAGGCCTTCGACAAGACCGCGAAAATGCTCGGTCTCGGCTACCCCGGCGGGCCGATCATCGAAAAACTCGCCGCACAGGGCCACGCAAAGCGTTTCGATTTCCCGCGCCCGATGTGCGACCGGCCGGGCCTGCAGTTCAGCTTCAGCGGCCTGAAGACCTTCACGCTGAATACCTACCAGCAAACGGAAGCCGGTGCGACCGACCGCGCCGATGTCGCGCGCGCCTTCCAGGATGCCGTGCTCGAGACGCTCGCGATCAAATGCCGCCGGGCCCTGCGGGAGACCGGCCTGAGCCGGCTCGTCATCGCCGGCGGCGTCAGCGCCAACCAGGCACTGCGGCATCGCCTCGATCACATGGTAAAAAAGGAACGTGCCGAGGTGTTCTATCCACGGCCGATATTCTGTACCGACAATGGCGCCATGATCGCCTTTGCCGGTTGCCTGCGACTTATGGCCGGCGAGCGGGGAGGCGAGGGGTTTGGCGCGAAGCCGCGCTGGTCACTCGAAGAACTCGCGACGCCGGGCGCGGCTTAGTTCTGTTTCTTTCCGGCATCGGTACCGATAGTACTTTCCCCGCCACTGAGCAGGCGCCGGATATTGCCACGGTGTCGCCACAGCAGCAGCAGCATGACGACACAGGTCATGATCAGCCAGCTGGTATGCTCGGTCAGCCACCAGACATACAAAGGTGCCAGCACGGCCGCGCTGAGCGCGGCCAGCGAGGAAATCCGGAACACCTTGGCCACGATCAGCCAGGTCAGGACAAGCGCGGCACCGACCTGCCAGCTTATTGCGGCAAACATGCCGAATGCAGTGGCCACACCCTTGCCGCCCTGGAAGGCAAAGAACACCGGGTAGAGATGGCCAAGGAAGGCGGCAAAACCGGTCAGGGCGAGGACCTCGGGGCCGGCCCCCAGCAGGCGCGCAACGAGGACCGGCACAACACCTTTCATCGTGTCGCCGACAAGCGTGATGGCGGCCGCCTTCTTGCCACCGAAACGCAGCACGTTGGTCGCGCCCGGGTTCTTCGAGCCGAGCGTGCGCGGGTCAGGCAGGCCCATGAGCTTGCAGACGATGATCGCGCTCGACAGCGAACCGACCAGGTAAGCGCAGAGGATGAGGGAGTAATCGAGCCATTGCATGCGCGTATTGGAACCGGGGCGGCGCGCAAGGTCAAGCATGCCGGGATCAAGCTGCGGCAAATATGCTAGAGTGCAGCCGTTATCAAGCGACTATATGGCACGATGGATATAATTTTTCTGCACAACCTCAAGGTCGATACCGTCATCGGTATCTTCGACTGGGAACGCAAGATCAAACAAAGCGTGGTTATCGATCTCGATATGGCCGCCGACATTCGCAAGGCGGCGGCGAGTGATGCGATCGACGATACGCTCGATTACAAGGCCGTGGCCAAGCGCCTGATCAGTTTTGTTGGCGAGTCCGAATTCCAGCTTGTCGAGACCCTGACGGAAAAGATTGCCGAGATCGTGCTGAGCGAATTCAATGTGCCGTGGGTGCGCGTGCGCCTGAACAAGCAGGGCGCAGTACGCTATGCACGTGATGTCGGTATTATCATCGAGCGTGGCACGAAGCCCGGGTAATTCCATGCCACGTGTCTACCTGAGCCTTGGCAGCAATATCGATGCCCATAGCAACCTGCGCGCCGGTATGCAGGATCTGCATGCGCATTACGGTGAGCTGCAAGTCTCCACCGTGTATGAAAGTGAAGCAGTCGGCTTCGATGGTGATAATTTCATCAACTTCGTGGTCGGCCTGGATACCGATGAAGACGTACACACGGTGCAGGCCACGATGAGCGCCATCGAACAGGCGCACGGCCGCGTGCGTGGTGCCGAGAAGTTCTCCTCGCGTACGCTCGATATCGATATCCTTTTATATGATGACCTCGTCATCAACGAAAACGGCCTGCACCTGCCGCGTGACGAGATAGAAAAGTATGCGTTTGTCCTGCAACCCCTGGCCGAACTCGCGCCGCAGCTGAAGCATCCCGTGAGCGGCAAGACCTATGCCGAACTGTGGCAGGGGTTTGACAAGAGCAAGGCCAACCAGTGGCCGGTAGCTTTAAGTTTTAATTAGACAGGATTTACAGGATTAACATGATGGTTTGTTTATTCCGTCAATCTTGTTAATCCTGGTCTAAACGATCAAGTACTCAGTGTTCGACCACCATCGACGGTCAGGATCTGGCCACTCATGTACTCGGCATCCTTGACCAGGAATCGCACGGCGCGGGCGATGTCGGTCGGGTTGCCCTGGCGTTTCAGCGCGGTACCGGAGATGATGCGTTGCTTGGTCAGGTCATCCATGTCGTGTTCCGGCCACAGGATCGCGCCGGGGGCGACGGCGTTGACGCGCACCTCGGGACCCAGTTCACGTGCCATCGATTTGGTCAGCATGGCCAGGCCGGCCTTGGCAATCGAGTACACGGGGTAGTTTTTCAGCGGCCGCTCGGCATGGATATCAACGATGTTGATGATGCAGCCGTGCGTGGCCTTCAGATGCGGTGCCGCGGCCTGGCACAGGAATAGCGGCGCCTTCAGGTTCGAGCCGATCAGGTCATCCCAGACCTGTTCGTCGATTTCGCCCATGGGCGTCGGGTAGAAACTCGAGGCATTGTTGACCACGACATCGAGCTGCCCCCAGGCCTTCATCGCCTCGCGCACCATCTCCTGGATCTTTCTGGTCTCGTGCAGGTCCGCCTGGATCAGCACGCAGGATTCACTGCGCTTGTCATTGAGTTCAGCCTGCAGGAGCTGCGCGGCTTCACGTGACTGGCGGTAATGCACGATCAGGTTCATGCCTTCGTCATGCAACAGGCGGGCGGTGGTGGCGCCAATGCGATGGGCCGCGCCGGTTATGAGCGCAACCTTGCAATCAACAGTTTTGTTTTGCTCCACGCCCCTACCTTATATATAGTCACTGGACTCTGAGTTAACTGTACCGGAAAGGCCGGGTTCGTACTACTTCGATGCAAGTGATTGATCATACGCGTAATGAATTACCGGCGCCGGGCGCCGAGGCACAGGCGCACAGTGATCGTCTGCGCGAGGTGATCCGCGCGCAGATCGAAGCGGCCGATGGTGCACTGCCGTTTGATCAGTTTATGCAGGCGGCACTGTATACACCGGGCCTGGGGTATTACTCCGCCGGTCTGCAAAAGTTCGGTGCCGCCGGTGACTTTGTTACGGCTCCGGAAATATCCGCGTTGTTTTCGCGTTGCCTGGCACGCCAGTGTGCCGAGGTCATGCGGCCGCTCGGCCATGCCGATATCCTCGAGTGCGGTGCCGGCTCCGGCATCATGGCCGCGGAAATTCTCGCCGAACTGGAACAACTCGATTGCCTGCCGGATGCCTATTTCATCCTTGAACTCAGCGCCGAGCTACGCGCACGCCAGCAGGCGACCATCAAGTTACACGTACCGCAGTTATACGCGCGTGTGCACTGGCTGGATGCCTTGCCGCAAACCGGTTTCCGAGGTGTCGTGCTCGGCAATGAGTTACTCGACGCGATGCCGGTCAAACGTTTCCGCATCGAGCACGGCGAGGTCAGTGAACTGTGCGTCGGGCTCGAAGGGGAGCGTTTCGTCTGGCGCAGCTGTGTAGCGAGTGATGTCTTGCGCAAGGCGGTGGAGTTGATCGAGCAGGGCACGGGCAGCCGGTTTGTCGAGGGTTATGTGTCGGAAGTGAACCTGGCGGCAAATGCCTGGCTGGCCAGTATCAGCGCGATGCTCGATACCGGCATGGTGTTACTGGTGGATTACGGTTTTCCGCGCCACGAGTTTTATCATGCGCAGCGCAGCGAAGGCACGCTCATGTGCCATTACCGGCACCGTGCGCACAGTGATCCGTTTCGCTTTGTCGGCCTGCAGGACATTACCGCGCATGTCGATTTCACCGCGATTGCCGAGGCCGCTGATGATGCCGGGCTGGTCGTGCACGGCTTCACGACGCAGGCACATTTCCTGCTGGGACTCGGTGTGGAACGGTTGCTTGCCGAGGCAGGAGATGACGAACAGCGGATGAAACAGGCCCAGCAACTCAAGCAACTCGTACTGCCGTCCGAGATGGGCGAGTTATTCAAGGTCATCGCACTGGTCAAGGGCATCAGGCAATTCCTGTCCGGCTTCGCCTTGCAGGACCATCGCGGCCGCCTATGACACTACTGCAGATCATCACGCTGGCCCTGATGCAGGGCCTGACCGAGTTTTTACCCATATCAAGCTCGGCGCACCTGATCCTCGTACCCGTGCTCACAGGCTGGCAGGACCAGGGTCTGGCATTCGATGTCGCCGTGCATGTCGGCACGCTGTCAGCGGTGGTGTTGTATTTCCGCCGCGATGTACTGCGCCTGATGCATGACGGCATGTTGTCAGTGCTGCAGCGCCGTCAGGTTGGCGACAGCCGCCTGGCCTGGGCGGTCGTGATCGGTACGATCCCGGCCGGGCTGGCCGGGGTCCTCGGCCATGATTTCATTGCCACGCAGATGCGCACGCCACTCGTGATTGCCGGCGCGACCATCGGCTTTGGCCTGTTGCTCGGCCTGTCGGACTGGCTCGGTCAACGCCAGCGCGATGAGCGCAGTCTCGGCATGATCGATGTGCTGCTCATTGGCCTTGCCCAGGCGCTGGCGCTGGTACCTGGTACCTCGCGTTCCGGGATCACGATGACCGCCGGCCTGTTGCTCGGTCTGACCCGTCAGGCCGCGGCGCGGTTTTCCTTTTTATTGTCGATACCCATTATCCTCGCCTCGGGCGGCCTCGAGACCTGGAAACTGGCCAGTGGTGCCGCACCGGTCGACTGGAACGCGCTGTTCATGGGTGTGCTGATCTCCGGCGTGAGTGCGTTTACCTGTATCCACTTCTTCCTGAAATGGCTGGACCGCGTCGGCATGTGGCCGTTCGTCTGGTACCGGCTGGCACTCGGCATTGGCCTGCTGGTGTTGTTCTACTGATGGCCAGACATGAAAACAAGGCCTGCCCGCGTTGCGGCAGGTTGTTTGAGTGCAAGGCCGGTTCAGTGTTGCTATGTCAGTGTGCCGACGTTGATCTGCAACAACGGCATTTTGATTTTATCGCCGCCCGTTACAGTGACTGCCTGTGTGCGGCGTGTTTGCGTGCACTCAGGGCCGAGTGCGACAGCTAGGCAGCCAGGGTCTGCTTAATCGCCCGGATCCGGGCCTGGCGGATCACCTCGCGGATCGCTTCACCACTCTTACCCTGTTCTTTTGCCATTGCCGCAATTGTTTTTGCGTCAATACTGTTGGCGGCGGCGAGCGCGGCACGAAACCGATCGGCCTGTGGGTAAGCATCGTTTTCATGCCCGGGTCGGCCACGCACATCGGCCATGCAGGCGAGCAGAAACTGTTCGAAGCGTTCCGGTTTGCGAAACGCGTCAACGGCCTCGAGCACTTCGAGCAGGGTGCCGGCGCGTAATTCAAGGGCACGGTGACAATGCGTATGGTGTCGTGCGGCAAGCACGGCAAGGTCACGGTATTCGTTCGGGGCGCGATAGCGCGCGCACAGTTCGCGCACGAGTTCCGCGCTGCGCTGTTCGTGGCCGAGATGTTGTGGCCATTCTTCCTCGGGTGTGCTGCCCTTGCCAAGATCATGCGTCAGCGCGGCAAACCTTACCCGTGGATCGGCGGACAGTTTCGCGGCCTGCTCGAGCACGAGCATGCAATGTACGCCCGTGTCGATCTCGGCGTGATGGATCGCGGGTTGTGGCACGCCATACAGCGCATCGATCTCCGGGAACAGCCTGGCCAGTGCGCCGCAACCGCGCAGTACCTTGAAAAAGGCAGTCGGCATGTCCTCGCCGAGTGCACGCTCGAACTCCTTCCAGACGCGCTCGGGGACGAGTGCATCGATCTCGCCGTTTTCCACCATACTGCGCATGAGTGCATTCGTGCCATGCGCGACCTTGAAACCCCACTTGCCGAAACGCGCCGCAAAGCGGGCGACGCGCAGAATGCGCACCGGGTCTTCGACAAACGCGGGCGAGACATGCCGGAGCAGGCCGGCCTCGAGATCGGCCTGGCCCCCGAACGGATCGATGATGCTGCCGTCATCGTCCATGGCCATGGCATTGATGGTCAGGTCACGGCGCAGCAGGTCCTGTTCGAGCGTGACCTCCGGCGAGGCATGGAAGGCAAAGCCGGTATAGCCGGGCGCGGTCTTGCGCTCGGTGCGCGCCAGCGCATATTCCTCATGGCTCTGTGGGTGCAGGAACACGGGGAAGTCCTTGCCGACCGGCCGGAAGCCCCGGGCGAGCATGTCGTCCGGCGTGGCGCCGACCACGACCCAATCGCGTTCCTGCGGTGTTATGCCGAGTAATTTGTCGCGCACCGCGCCGCCAACGAGGTAGATTTTCATGGCCGCAGGATACCACGGCCACGGCTATGTGCCTGTAAACACGTGCCTGGATGCCCGATTATAAATCCCATCAACCGGTCTATCAGTGTATTTTTGTTTGAAACCGCTGCCGCCCCTGTTGTAAAAAGAGCGTCCCTGTGCAGAGAGGGTGCTTTGGGCGCCACTGCACGAGCCAGATACTATTATATAAAATCAGGAGAACCCCCGATGATCAAACCTGTTGGTGCTGACGAACTCAAGCCGTTGTTCGTTTACGATCCCGACGAACATCATGCCCTTGAGAAGGAGGCAGAAACGCTGCCGTCTGTCATGATCAGTTCCGCCGCGGCCGGCAATGCCGTCATGATGGGGGGTGGCTATTTCACGCCGCTGACCGGCTTCATGAACGTGGCCGACGCCATGGGTTGTGCGGAAAACATGAAGACCACCGACGGCAAGTTCTTCCCGGTACCGGTACTGAACCTGGTTGAAGATGCCTCCGCAGTCAAGGATGCCAAGCGCATCGCGCTGCGCGACCCGAACATGGAAGGCAACCCCGTGATCGCCATCCAGGATGTCGAGGCCATCGAGGAAGTGACCGATGAGCAGATGCAGGTCATGACCGACAAGGTCTATCGCACTGCTGACATGGAACACCCGGGTGTCGCGGCCTTCAACAGCGTCGGTCGTTTTGCCATCTCCGGGCCAATCAAGGTGCTGCACTTCAGCTACTTCCAGGATGATTTCCCGGACACTTTCCGTACCGCCGTGGAAATTCGCAACGAGATCAAGGAACACGGCTGGAAGAAGATTGTTGCCTTCCAGACGCGTAACCCGATGCACCTCGCGCACGAAGAACTTTGCCACATGGCCATGGATCGCCTCGGCTGCGATGGTCTTGTCATCCACATGCTGCTCGGCAAGCTGAAGCCGGGTGATATCCCGGCACCGGTGCGTGATGCCGCGATCCGCAAGATGGTCGAACTGTACTTCCCGCCGA
>JASFME010000043.1:0-12368 GCA_050117725.1 Granulosicoccaceae bacterium
TCGGCGGAAAAGTTGATCGTATGTAACGGGATGCCGAGTTGTTCACAGACACTGCGGGCATCGCGCAGATCTTCTTCGGCGCTGCAGTGTTCGGCCGTGTCATCTTCTTCCCAGTTTTTCATGAACAGGCCTTCAACCTGGTAGCCCTGCTCGAGCAGTAACGTGGCGGCGACGGATGAATCCACGCCACCAGACATGCCGACAAGTACTTTTTTGCCATTGTTGCCATGCATAAATAAAACCTTAAGGCTCCCAGCCGTCTTCCCATTTCTCGAGCGGGATTATATAGGGTGGCTTGCCATTATCCAGAAACCATGAATCAACCGCGTATTGTGTATCACTGTGTCTGTCGCGAATGACCGCGGTTGTATGTGGCCAGCCGCGCAGAAAGAAACCGCGGCTGGACCGGTCTTCGACGCTGTGCCAGCGGATCAATCCATCATTTACCAACATCATCAGATAAAACGTTGTGTTGGTTGATTCGTCGATGCAATCAAGTTGACCTTCTTCGCCAAGATGTTCAAATGTGCCGGCTCTGTCAATGTCAGTACCGGTTTTTTCGCCAATGATCTGCTCCATTAGCGCAATGGCTTTACGGATATAGACACGTTCCCCTGCCGCAGTTGTTCTGGCGAGGAAAACTTTCCTTACCCTTTGCCATTCGCTGTTGCTAAAACCTGTGACGGTTGTTTCAGCGCAGCTGCCGTGATAGCAGAAACTGAACCGTTGTGGCACAGGATCTGTTATCAGGTCATCCCGAACAAAGACATCGGCATAGGCCCATGATGTACAGAAAGACAGGCTGATCAGGAATACAGTTCTATATATTTCCCAGATCCTTGAGTATGTCCAAAGAATAATATTGTCCTGACACATAATCATCTATGCATTGTAATACCAGGGGGCTTCGCAGGGCATCATGTCGTGCATGTAGTTCATTCTGACTCAACCACAGTGTCTGGATAATCTCTTTATCCAGTTGTTGCCCGGGTTGGTGATCGGTACAGCGGCCGGCAAAACAAAAGCGCAGATAGGTTATGCCGGTTTCATCAATCTGCATCCTGTAAACACCGACGAGTTTATCGGGAATAAATCGCCGCGCAGTTTCCTCCCGGACCTCCCGTATCACGGCCTGTAACAGTGTCTCGTTTTTCTCGAGGTGTCCGGCGGGCTGGTTATAGACGATTTTGTTATCGATGTGTTCTTCAACGACGAGAAACTTGCCCTCGTTTTCGACAATTGCGGCAACGGTAACATGTGGTGTCCAGATCATGATGGTGCAGGTTCCCGCTGTGTGCCCATCACCTGTATTTCACGCCACTGCCCGGGTGCCAGGCTATCAAGTGCCCAGTTACCCACGGCAATACGTACCAGGCGCAGGGTGGGGTGGCCGACTGCGGCGGTCATGCGCCGTACCTGTCGGTTGCGGCCTTCGCGAATGCGCAGTTCCAGCCACGCTGTCGGGATGTGTTTGCGTGCGCGGATTGGCGGGTTGCGCGGCCACAGGTTAGGCTCGTCGACCACTCGCACCTCGGCGGGCAGGGTCATGCCGTCCTTGAGTTGTACGCCGTGCCGCAGTTGTTCGAGGACCTGCTCGTCAGGGATGTTCTCCACCTGGACGAGGTAGGTTTTCCATAATTTGAACCTGGGCGAACTGATTCGCGCCTGCAGTTTGCCGTCGTTGGTCAGTACGACGAGCCCCTCACTGTCGCGATCCAGCCGACCGGCGGCATATACGCCCGGCACATCAATATAATCGGCAAGCGTTTCGCGGCCCTCCGCATCGGTAAACTGACACAGCACGCCAAAGGGCTTGTTGAACAGGATCAGGCGGCTCATAGCAGTTCCGTATCGTCGTGGGCGTAGGCCGGGCTGCAGCAACACAGTATATGCAGCGGCCCGTTGCCGGTATTGGCAATGCAGTGCGGCGTGCCCGGCCGGATACACACCGTGTCACCCGTCGCGACAGCGAATTGTTCGTCACCGAGGGTCATCTGTCCCATGCCATGCGTAATGTGATACAACTCCTCGCTGATCACATGACGGTGCAGCCGGGTGGTTTGTCCGGCCTGGACAATGGCCTCGGCCAGACTCTGGGCCTGGTTGCCGTGCTGCTGCGGGTGCATGAGTTCGCGGATCTGCGAATTATCCCTGGTGAGATAGGCGGGGATATCGGTATAACGGGTTTTCATGTGCACAGTATACGCGCAGCGGCGGCGGCCGGTCACCGGCTGGCCGGAAAATTCTGCAAGGCGTGAGCCTGAAATTCGAATGTACCCGACAGGAGAAGGCTGTCAGGGGGACGAACCTGCGAAACAGAATTTGTGGCGCAGTCGATATTTCCACCCACAGTCGATCTGGGCGGGTCAATCGGATATTGGCTGGATGCGTTGAGCCTGTTTGCCCTTGGGGCCATCGACGAGTTCGAAGCTGACTTTCTGGCCGCGTTTCAGGGTCTTGAAACCTTCCATCTCGACATTGGAAAAATGTGCGAATATGTCGTCACTGGATTCATCGGCCTGTATGAAACCGTAACCCTTACTGTTATTGAACCACTTAACAATACCGCTTTGCATTTACCTGTTACCTCCTCAATGGATCCGCCACTGTGGGCGGGTGCTCATCATGTCGAGCAGGTCCGAGCCATTTCCTGACACTGTATACAACCAAGTCGGGTAGTCAACTATTAACAAGGTGAAAATTGTCTTGCAGAACAATACCCTGTAAAAATACAGGGGTAACTGGTCAAGAGATTGCGGGCTTGTTCTGGAGGCCGTGGGCTGGGAAGATAGTAAAAAGTGCGTTTTTGTAGCGCCGGGCATTGAATAAGTGTTGTAGAGTATATATAGAGTATATAGAGACAGTATGAGCAAGCGTGGTACAGATAATGGCGGTGATGATCTTGCCGTGGAGGAGGCCCAGCCAAAGCTGAAGCAGCCCCCGCAATACAAGGTTATGCTGCTCAATGACGATTACACACCGATGGAATTTGTCGTACATATCCTCGAAGTCTTTTTCGGCATGAACCGGGAAAAGGCAACGCAGATCATGTTGCACGTGCATACGCGCGGCATGGGCGTGTGCGGGGTATTTTCACGTGATATCGCCGAGACCAAGGTCGACCAGGTCAACAGCTACTCGCGGGAAAACCAGCATCCATTGAAGTGCGTAATGGAAGAAAACTGAAGAAGTGGTAGCGAATTATGTTGGATAAAGAACTCGAATTTACGCTTAACCTTGCCTACAAGGAAACACGTGAAAGAAAACACGAGTTCATGACTGTAGAGCACCTGTTACTGGCCTTGCTCGATAACCCCGAGGCCGCAGCGGTTTTGCAGGCATGTGGTGCAAGCCTTGAAGGCTTGCGCGGCGAGCTGCGCCGTTTCCTCGATGAAACCACGCCGGTACTTGCCCCCAATGATGAACGCGAAACGCAACCGACGCTGGGTTTTCAGCGCGTGATGCAGCGTGCCGTTTTCCATGTACAGTCATCCGGCAAGAAGGAAGTGACCGGCGCGAATGTGCTGGTGGCCATCTTCAGCGAGCCGGATTCTCAGGCGGTGTATTTTCTCAACAAGCAGGGCGTTACCCGGCTGGATATCGTCAATTATATTTCGCATGGCATATCCAAGTTGACGGATGATGACGAGGCTGAAGCGATTGCCCAGGAGGCCGACGAAGAAATTGCCGGCGAGCAGCAAAAGCCTTCGGCGCTGGAAAGTTTTGCTGTGAACCTGAATGAACAGGCCATGCGTGGAGCGATTGACCCGCTGATTGGACGTCAGGCCGAAGTGCAACGCACTATCCAGATCCTGTGTCGGCGTCGCAAGAACAACCCGCTGTTTGTCGGTGAGGCCGGTGTTGGCAAAACCGCGATCGCCGAAGGGCTGGCAAAGAAAATCGTTGATGGTGAAGTCCCCGAGGTACTGGCCGACAGTACGATTTATGCGCTCGACCTCGGTGCTCTGCTGGCCGGTACCAAGTACCGCGGTGATTTTGAAAAGCGCCTCAAGGCCATACTTGCGCAACTCAAAAAAGAGCAGGGCGCAGTGCTGTTTATCGACGAGATTCATACCATTATCGGCGCCGGTGCGGCATCCGGCGGTGTCATGGATGCCTCGAACCTGATCAAACCGATGCTTGCCTCGGGTGAACTCAAGTGTATTGGTTCAACCACCTTCCAGGAATACCGCGGGATCTTTGAAAAAGACCGGGCACTGGCACGGCGTTTCCAGAAGATCGACGTGGTCGAACCGACGGTTGAGGAGACTATCCAGATCCTCGCCGGCCTGAAATCACGTTTTGAGGAATTTCACGAGGTGCGTTATACGCGCCAGGCACTGCGTGCTGCAGTGGAACTGTCGGATCGCTTTATCAATGACCGCCATTTGCCGGACAAGGCGATTGATGTCATCGATGAGGCCGGTGCCTACCAGCGCTTGCTGCCGGCATCGAAGCGCAAGAAGACCATCGGTGTGCACGAGGTCGAAACGATTATCTCGAAGATTGCGCGCATTCCGCCAAAGAATGTCTCGGCTACTGACAAGGACATGCTGCGTGACCTTGAGCAAAACCTGAAGATGGTGATCTTTGGCCAGGATGAGGCAGTTGACGCATTGTCTTCGGCCATCAAGATGTCCCGTTCGGGCCTGGCCGATGAAAACCGCCCGATTGGTTCATTCCTGTTTGCCGGCCCGACCGGCGTAGGTAAAACCGAGGTGACCCGGCAACTCGCCCGCATTATGGGGATTGAATTGATCCGTTTCGATATGTCCGAGTACATGGAACGGCATACCGTATCGCGCCTGATCGGCGCGCCACCGGGCTATGTCGGGTTTGACCAGGGTGGTTTGTTAACCGATGCGATCACCAAGACGCCACATGCGGTGTTGCTACTCGACGAAATCGAAAAAGCACATCCGGATGTGTTCAACCTGTTGTTGCAGGTCATGGACCACGGCAGTCTGACGGATAACAATGGCCGCAAGGCTGACTTCCGTAATGTCATTATTGTCATGACCACGAATGCCGGAGCCGAGCATGTCAGCCGTGCCAGCATCGGTTTCACGGAACAGGACCACAGCAAGGACAACCTTGAAGTGATCAACCGTACCTTTACTCCGGAGTTCCGCAATCGCCTGGATGCCACTATCTGGTTCAAGACGCTGGATCAGCGCACGATCAACAGTGTTGTGGACAAATTCATTTTCGAACTCGAGGCGCAATTACAGGACAAGAATGTCACGATCGAGATTGATAATGCTGCGCGCGCCTGGCTGGCCAGCCATGGCTTCGACGAGAAAATGGGTGCGCGGCCGATGACGCGTATTATTCAGGAACATATCAAGAAGCCACTGGCTGAAGAATTACTGTTTGGCCAGCTCGCCAATGGTGGTCACATTCGCATCAGTGCCGATGCCAAAGGCCTGACCTTTGCCTATGAACTCGATGAGGAATCTGCCGAAGACACCGTCCATTGACGGTATCGGAGTTATTTGGCGCGGTAGGTGATACGACCCTTGCTCAGGTCATACGGAGTTAACTGAACTGTAACCTTGTCGCCGGTGAGGATGCGGATGTAGTGCTTGCGCATCTTGCCGGAGATATGGGCGGTCACAATATGACCGTTTTCCAGTTCAACCCGGAACATTGTATTTGGCAGGGTCTCAATGACCGTACCTTCCATTTCAATTGCGTCTTCTTTTGCCATAAGTCCCTGAGTAGTGTTGCCCAAGCCGGTTTTCAACCGCCGATAAACAGGTGGTCGGCGCAGCATAATGCCCCAGATGCTGCGCTGAATCAACGGCCCAGGGTGAAAAACAGGCAAAAAACAGCCCCCGGCGGACGGGGGCATGAAGGGGAGGAGATAAAACCTAGCCGACGGCTGCTGTGCGTCGGGGTAAACCAATATTGCTCAGGTGGGGATGAAGCGCTGTTTTGTCGATGACGATTTCCATGCCGAGACGGTTAATGATGCCTTCGATGTCTTCCGGGTCGATGAAATCCTGCCGCAGCCGCTGAAAATGATCGACGTTCAGGTACAGTACATTCGGTCGCAAACCATGTTCTGCCTCGAATTCCCTTACCAGTCTGTAGATAAAGCTCAGCATTTTTCCCTTCCTGGCCCGCCCGGGGCCCGCTGGCAATGTGCATAGTTTATTTATGGCGGCTAAGCCGGGCCGGGTAAAGGGTAAAGCTGTAAACAATTGTCAAGCCATTGATTTAACAGCAATCACTGAGTTGCCAATGTCCGTCACGGAAGGTCTCATTGGGCACGAAGCCCGACTTGTAGGCCATCTTCGCTGACTCGGCTATCCAGTAGCCGAGGTACAGGTAATCCAGATTACGCTGTTGCGCGGTCTGGATCTGGCTCAGGATTGCGTATACGCCAAGTCCACGGTCAGCCTGAGCCGGGTCGAAATAGGTGTACACGGCGGACAGGGCATTGTGCAGGTGGTCAGTGACGGCCACCGCAACGAGTTTGCCGGCCAGTCGGAATTCATGAAACTGCACATCGAGATGCGGGTTGAACAGGAAATCCCGGTACTTGTTCGGATCGTCATCGTCCATGCCGCCACCGCTGTGCCGGCTGCCGATATAGCGCAGATACAGGTCAAAATGCTCTTTGGAAAAGGTCGCCGGGCGTATCTGCAAGGCGACATCGGTATTGTTGCGCCAGTTGCGGCGCTGGCTGCGGTTCGGCCTGAACTGCTGCACCGGCAGGCGCAGCGGAATACAGGCGTCGCATAACGGGCAGCGCGGCCGGTACACGAGTTTGCCACTGCGCCGAAAGCCGAACTGAATCAGCTGACTGTACAGATCTGTGCCGATCTCACGGTGCGGATCGGCAAACAGGGTCATGGCCTGCCGATCAGGCAGGTAGCTGCATTCGTGTTCCGGGGTCAGGTAGAACTCGAGCTGGGGCAGGCCAATCGCGTCCATCAGTCTGCCTCATCGAATTGCCAGAAGCGCATGGCCGGTTGCCCGGCGCAGTACTTATCGAGCAGGGCAATGAATTGCCGGCGCTGGATCTGCGTTGCCCCGAGGCTGGCGAGGTGGTCCGAGTGCACCTGGCAATCAATCAGCGCGAAGCCCCAGCATTCGAGTTGCCGGGCCAGCCTGGCGAAGGCAACTTTCGAGGCATCGCGCCGGCGGGCGAACATCGATTCGCCAAAAAATACCCGGCCAATCGCGATGCCATACAGGCCGCCCACCAGTTCACCCTCATACCACGTTTCAATGGAGTGCGCGTGTCCTTCCTGGTGCAGGCGGATATAGGCATCGCGCATCGCAGTCGTGATCCAGGTGCCATCATCCTCGGCGCGCGGTGCCGCGCAGGCATCAATGACCTGCTCGAATGCCCGGTTCATGGTGACACTATAACCGGCATTACGCATGGATTTGCGCAGACTGCGGCTGACGCGCAGATCAGACGGGAACAACACGGTACGTGGATCCGGTGACCACCACATGATCGGCTGGCCTTCGCTGTACCAGGGAAAGATGCCCTGCCGGTAGGCGCGCAGCAGGCGCCTGCTACCGAGATCACCGCCAAACGCAAGCAGGCCGTCAGGATCCTGCAGGGCGAGTTCAACCGGTGGGAACGGCGCCTCTTCGTCCTGCGTATCAAGCCAGTACAGACTTTGTATGCCAAATGAATCTGACATGCTCAGTTGCCACCCTGTCGAAACGGGGAATGTTCACCCAGTACTTCAGTATAGTGCTCCATGCCGTGTTGTTCACGTTCGACAAAATCGGCGATGGCGTCGCGAAAACCCTCGTGCGCGATCCAGTGTGCGGACCAGGTCGGTACCGGCAGAAAGCCGCGGCTGAGCTTGTGCTCGCCCTGGGCGCCGGCCTCGAAGCGCTGCAGGCCCACCTCGATACAGTATTCGATGGCGGCGTAATAACAGACCTCGAAGTGCAGTTTGTCGAAATGCGCGGAGCAGCCCCAGTGCCTGCCATACAGCGTATCCCGACCGCGCAGGTTGAAGGCCCCGGCCACGTACTCGTTATTGTGTTTTGCCATGATGAGCAACACTTCATCGGGCATGCGTTGCGCGAGTTCGATGAAGAATGCCAGGCTCAGGGTCGGGTGGCCGCTTTTGCGATAAAAGGTCGAACAATAGAAATCATGAAAGATCTGCCAGTGCCTGTCAGTAGTGTCATGGCCGCTTAGCAATTCGATTTCAATCCAGGCATCGCGTACCCGTCTGCGTTCCTGGCGGATTTGTTTGCGTTTTTTCGAGGCGAGCGCTGCCAGGAAATCATCAAACGAGTGATAGTCATTGTTATGCCAGTGGAACTGAACGCCGACGCGTTTCATCATGCCGTGCTGTTCAAGGATCCGGGTGTCATGTTCATCCGGGAACAGGATATGCAATGATGACACGTCCAGTTGTCTGGCATGATCCAGCGCTGCCCGGGCGATGCCGGATTTGATCGTGTCCTGTTCATTGCCTGCGGCACAGAGCAGGCGTGGACCGGTGACCGGTGTGTAGGGAATCGCGGCGACGAGTTTCGGATAATACGCCAGGCCATGCTGCTGGTAGGCCTGCGCCCATGCCCAGTCAAACACGAGTTCGCCGTAGGAGTTGTCCTTGATATACATCGGCATCGCGCCAACGAGCCGTTTGTTGTCATCATGAACAAGTATGTGTTGTGGCAGCCAACCCCAGCGTGGGCCGAGACAGTCATTCTGTTCAAGTGCGTCCAGGAACTCATGTCGCAGGAACGGATTGCCGCTGTCATCGAGTGCATTCCATTGCTGCGCAGCAATGGAATGCAGCTTATCCGTAACAGTTGTGCTGTATGGCATGGGTCGTGGCCGCAGGGCTTTAGCAAAACGCCCTGCGAGGCAGGGTATTTTTTATGTCTTACTTGCCAAGGTTGTCCAGGTAACGTTCGGCATCGAGTGCTGCCATACAACCCGAGCCTGCCGAGGTAATCGCCTGGCGGTAGATGTGATCGGCGACATCACCGGCCGCATATACACCCTCAATCGATGTCTGGGTGGCATTACCTGAAGTGCCGCCTTGCACCTTCAGGTAGCCATGTGCCATATCCAGTTGGTCTTCGAAGATGTCAGTATTCGGCTTGTGGCCGATCGCGATGAAGACACCATGCACGTCGAGTTCTTTTGTTGAACCGTCCTGCGTATTCTTGATGCGCAGGCCGGTGACACCGGAATCATCACCGAGCACTTCATCGACCTCATGGTTCCATTCGATGCTGACATTGCCGGTCTTCGCTTTCTCGATAAGCTGATCGGCAAGGATCTTTTCCGAGCGGAAGCTGTCGCGACGGTGCACGACAGTGACATGCTCCGCGATGTTGGCCAGGTAGAGGGCCTCTTCCACTGCGGTGTTACCACCGCCGACCACGGCCACCTTGCGGCCGCGATAGAAGAAACCATCGCAGGTGGCACAGGCGGAAACCCCGCGGCCCTTGAAGGCCTCTTCGGAAGGCAGGCCGAGATACTGCGCCGAGGCACCGGTGGCGATAATCAACGCATCACAGGTGTATTCACCGGAATCGCCGCTCAGGCGGAACGGTCGCTGCTGCAGTTCAACCTTGTTGATGTGGTCAAAGATGATCTCGGTGTCAAAGCGCTCGGCATGCTTTTGCATACGCTCCATGAGCATCGGGCCCTGCAGTCCCTCGACATCGCCAGGCCAATTATCGACCTCGGTCGTGGTCATAAGCTGGCCGCCCTGTTGCAGGCCGGTTACCAGCACCGGTTCCAGGTTGGCGCGCGCCGCATACACGGCCGCGGTGTAACCGGCCGGGCCGGAACCGAGGATTAGCAGTTTGCAGTGTTTGGTTTCGCTCATGGGTGTGCAGGCTCCGAAGAATATGTCGTTTTTTCAGTTGTTTGCTCAGTTGTGACCATGCACACTATAAAACGGTTGCATGGCATCATGTTCGGGCGCCTATGGTACGGGATGCAGGGCAGGCCGGTAAAGGCATAGCGAGACAGGACAAAGGGGCAACGCGATGCAAATTGGGGTACCAAAAGAGATCAAACCACTGGAGGGGCGGGTCAGCATGATCCCGGATGCGGTCAGTGAACTGGTCCGCCACGGCCACGAGGTGCTGGTGCAGGCCGGTGCCGGTGAGGCCAGTGGCTATTCGGATGCGGCCTATCGCGCGGCGGGGGCACAGCTGGTTGCCTCGCCGGCCGATGTTTATGCCGCGTCGCTGATCGTCAAGGTCAAGGAACCGGTTGAGGGCGACTTGCCGTTGTTACGTCCGGACCACACCGTGTTTTCCTACCTGCACCTCGCCGCGCTTCCCGCATTGACCCGACAATTGTGTGACATTGGCCTGACGGCAATCGGTTTTGAAACCTTGGAGGCGACCGGGGGTGGCCTGCCGTTGCTGGCACCGATGAGTGATATTGCCGGGCGCCTTGCGCTGCAGATTGGTGCCAACCTGCTACACCGGCCGCAAGGTGGCAAGGGGGTGTTGCTCGGCGGCCTGCCGGGTACGCCACGTGGCCGGGTCGTGATCCTCGGTGCCGGCACGGCCGGCAGCAATGCGGCGCTGATGGCGGCCGGTATGGGTGCTGAGGTGGTCGTGTTCGACCGTAACCGCGACAAGCTCGCCCGCATGCGGGCATTGGGCGATAATGTGACCGGCCTGTATGCCTATGCCGACAGCATCGCCGGGCAGGTCGCCCGGGCCGATGTGCTGGTCGGGGCAGTGCTGGTCACGGGGCAGCGGACACCGCACCTCGTGTCGCGCGAACAGGTTGCCAGCATGCAGGCGGGCAGCGTGATCATCGATATTTCCGTCGACCAGGGTGGCTGTGTCGAGACGACGCGGCCGACCGATTACCGCTCACCGACGTTCGTCGAGGAGGGTGTGATACATTTCGGTGTGACAAATATGCCCGGTGCAGTGCCAAAAACGGCCTCACAGGCCCTGTCGACGGCTATCATGCCGTATGTGCTGCAACTGGCCACCCCGAACTGGCGGGACAATGCAGCACTGTCTGGCGCGGTTAATGTGGCTGACGGTAAAGTGGTGCACCCGGCCTTGCAGGTGTGACAGCCCTACACAATTCCTGTATAAAATACAGGCTTATAACGAAAATTTAGTGTAAATTCGCAGATACGGATACGAGAGCAGCTTTGGCCCAGGCGAAACGCAAGAATAACCCCCAGCCCGTAGCGGCCGTCCATTTAAGTCGTGGTTTACGAGAAGGCAGCCTGTTTATTCTCGGCGCGATCGGCATTTACCTGCTGGTTTGCCTGGCGGGCTACGAGGCGGCCGATCCCGGCTGGTCACACAGTGGCAGCGGCGACAGCATCCATAATCCCGGCGGTGTGGTCGGCGCGATCTTCGCCGACGCCTTCCTCTACCTGTTTGGCCTGATGGCCTACCTGTTCCCGCTTGCGGTCATCTACAGCGGTTGGATCCTGTTCCACGGCCGCGAACACGCCGAAGAGGCCTTTGAAATCCGTCGCGTCGTGCTACGTGTGTCCGGGTTTGTGCTGACCCTCGGTAGCGGCGCCGGGCTGGCGACCCTGCACATCTACCAGCCGGATCTGGCCCTGCCACTCAACCCGGGCGGTGTCCTCGGTGATGTGGTCGGCAATGGCCTGGTCTCGGCCTTCAGTTTTCTCGGCACAACGCTGTTCCTGCTCGCGCTGTTTCTCACCGGTATCACCTTGCTGACCGGGCTGTCGTGGTTCTGGCTTATGGATATCACCGGGCAGCTTACCTTGCGGTCAATCGATTGGCTGCAGGGAAGGGCGGCCTGGTTGCGCGACTACCTGCAGGGCCGCCGCGCACGCCGTGCGCGCGAAGACGTGGTAGAAGTCGTCAAGGAAAAACAGAAAGCCCGCAAACCGCCACGCATTGAACCGGTGATTAACCTGCCGGAGCCCAGCGAGCGGGGTGAGCGTGAGCGACAGGTCCCGTTGTTCGATACCAGCGAGGAGACACCTCTGCCACCGGTCTCGCTGCTTGATGTCGTGGACAAGCCGAAGTCGGCAATGTCGAAGGCGGCACTCGAGGCCATGTCGCAACTCGTCGAGAACAAGCTGCGTGATTTCGGTATCGAGGTCGAGGTGGTTGCCGTGCATCCCGGCCCGGTGATCACGCGCTTTGAACTGCAGCCGGCCGCGGGCGTCAAGGTCAGCCAGATCAGCAATCTGGCCAAGGACCTGGCGCGTGCGCTGTCCACGGTGAGTGTGCGTATTGTTGAGGTGATCCCGGGTAAATCCGTGATCGGCCTGGAAGTGCCCAACGAGACACGTGAGATCGTGCGCCTGAGCGAGATCATCAACTCGAAGGCCTATGACAGCCATGATTCCAACCTGTCGCTGGCGATGGGCAAGGATATTGCAGGTTACCCGGTG
>JASFME010000044.1:0-12344 GCA_050117725.1 Granulosicoccaceae bacterium
CGGCTGCAGGAAGTCCTCGGCGGTCGGATTTTCCACACCTTCCGGGCAACGCAGGATAGAGAAGATCGTGCCAACCGAAACGTTCACATCAATGTTGGACGAACCATCGAGTGGATCGAACACAAGCAGGTACTTGCCCTTCGGGTACTGCGCCGGGATCGGGTAGACCTCTTCCATTTCTTCCGAGGCCATCGCGGCAAGGTGGCCGGCCCATTCATTCGACTGCAGGAAGACATCGTTACTGATGATGTCGAGTTTCTTCTGCGTCTCGCCCTGCACGTTTTCGCTCTCGGCACTGCCCAGCACACCGACCAGTGCGCCGTGGTTGACTGCGTTGGAGATGACCTTGCAGGCCGTGACCACATCGTTGAGCAGCGACGTAAAATCACCGGTCGCGCCCTGGATGTGGCGTTGCTCTTCAATAATGAATTGCGTCAGCGTAGTGCCTTTATGCATGAATACATCCTCTTGAGTTTTGAAAAACTGGAAATGTGTGGCCCGCACTTCCCTGCAGGGCACAGCAGAAAATCTGTTATGCAAGTATATCAGCATTAGCTAATGTAGATTAACCCGCTAATTGCAATATGGTTCTCGTGGCTATTGAGGTTAGATTTGTTCTTGATAATGGTAATCATTCTCGTTTAGAATGCCGCGCAACCTGATTCAGTAACCTGTGGGAGCGAAGTCCACGATGATGAAACAATTCCTGCTCGCCGGCTGGTGCCTGGCAGCTACTGCCCCGCTCAGTGCCGCCGAATTCGAATTCGGCGGTGCGCTCGAATTTGAATACGCCGACACGCGCACCGAGGTTGGCGGCGTCACAGAACACCAGGATGCCGCCTATGTCGCGACAGTCGAGCTGGCTACCGGCATCCGGTTCAACGACAACTGGCGCACCGATCTCGTACTGCTCGCCGAGGATATCGAAAACACCGACCCGGCCGAGTTTCGCCCCGAGCTGCATGCAACAGACGACCTGCCGGACAAGCTGCACGTCGAGGAGTTAGTGCTTACTTACGCGCAAGGCAATACAGAAGCGAGTGTTGGCCGTTATACCCTGCCATTCGGGGATTTCGAGACGGCCGTAATCACCGATCCGCAAACCCTGGAAATCGGCGAGACCAAGACCAGTCTCGGCGCGACTGTCATTCATAGCTGGGGGCCGTTGAGCGGCCAGATCAGCTGGTTCAACGGCAATCTGCGCAGTACCGCACCGGATGAAAGCGGCTATACCGCCGGCCTCGAGTATGCCGTCAGTGATGCCCTGCGCCTGGGTGGTGGTTACCTGAGCAGCCAGGGGGCCGGTGAGGATGCGCCGTCATTATGGAATGTATATGCCGCGGGCGAACAGGGTGCCTGGCACTGGCACGCCGAATATGTGGCTGCGACCGACGAGGAAAACGGTGAAAAGCCGAAGGCCTGGAGCCTTGATGGGGGATATGCCTTCAACGAGCAGTGGGCCGCCGGTGCACGTTACCAGCAAACCGAACAGGCCGGCGTGCTCGACGCGGGCAACGGGAATTACGAGGAATGGGCCGTGGCCGGTTTCTACTCGCCGTGGCGGCACGTCACGCTCGGCGTGGAATATGCCAACAGCGAGGAAGGCCGTTCCGAAGCCGAGCAGTGGCTTATGCAGGTCGCCATCGACTTCTGAACCATACCTATCATGCCGGATATCTTTCTCCTCCTCCGGCAACTGTGCAAACGGGGCCAATCGGCCCCGTTTTTGTTACCGTGACGGTTGACCGTCAGTTGATGCGGCGAATCGTCACCTGCACCGTGCCGTGATTGTTCGCGTAGCGCGACGCCCAGGGCGCATCATTCGCGAACAGGTATAACCGGCCGTCGCGCGTTACCTGATAGGACCTGCCCCCGCGACCAATCAGAAAATACTCGAGATCATCCGGTGGCTCGCCGACTGCCCCGAGCAGTGCGTACCATGGATGGGCCGGAGAACGCCGCAGGCAACTCAACGGCTGCAGGATCGCCGGCAGGAACCCCTGGCCGGGCAGCCAGCCCGTCTCGGGATCCGCGGCGAGATTCGCATCCCGCCAGTCATCCGGCTGCGCAACTGTAAAATCATAGGTTTGACCGGCCCGCACCTGCAGGCCGTTGCTGTTCCACGGGCGGCTGGCGATCACGGTCAACGGCGTTGCCGCTTCCCCCGCTACCAGCGCGAGGCGTGCCTGCGCCGGCGGCGCGGGTAAACCGCTGCAGGCGGCCAAACTTGCCAGTGCCACTGCACAGGCCAATCCTTTCCAGATAGCCACTAGGGTTCCTCCGTATCATCGGGCGGGCCACTGATGAACTCGACCCGTTCTCTGAGTATGTAGGTATTGGCCTCGGGCAGGTATTTGAAACCGGTCGCAGCAGCCGGCGAACGGTTCGGAAAAACATCTTCACCGTTGAACACATGCTGGAAAAATTTCTGCACATGCGCATTTTTCCTGATAGAGAACAGGGCATGCGTCCAGCCAACATGTTCGCCCTCGGTGAAATCGACGTAGCGTACCGGCATATCCATGATCAGGTTCAGTGGCGTATTCCCCAGGCGGTTCTTGTTATAGATATCAGAAGACGCCAGTACGATGTCATATTCATTATGCGTGATGTAGATACGCTCGCCGTAATCATAGTCGGCCACCCATAACTCGTGGTTGTCGCGATCGACATCAGCCTCACACATGATGCAGTTACCGAACAGGCCACTGCCGTCCTCGAGCTGCAGGCGTTGCTCCTGCACCGTAGTCTGCAACACATAGTTACCCAGGCTGTACGACATGAAGTTCAGCTCGGGCTTGTGGCTGGCGGGCAGTGCATCGCGCAATTCATGACGAATCAGTCGCAGGCAACGATTAAAGGCGATACGCGACTTGTAGGCATTGGCCCGTGCCTGGATATACGCCGCGTACTTGCGGTATAACACACCGCCGAGCACGAGGCTCATGTTGGCGGCCAGCAGGGCGACAAACGCGGCGTCAAAGTTCAGTTCGCGCGCGGCGCGCAGCAGTTCGTCACTACCGACCGGCGGGTGGGACGGCCAGGAAAAGGCGATGACGTTCACGCCATACTGCGCATGCAGTGTCTGGCATTTTTTCACATTGTCTTCGAATTCCTGGTTATTGCCGTGCAGAAACACAAGCCACTTGCGTGACAGGTCGCCGGACCGGATGCGGCCACGTATCGCCGCCAGTTCTGCTGCCTCACCACCGGCATCGATCAGGCGGTATGGCCAGTCACCGGCCGGATCAGGCTGCGGCTCGGAGATACACATACGCAACTGTTCCGCATTGCCGGCGTTGAACCTGTCGCCAAACACCTTGTTGACCTGTTGGCCCTGTGCATTACGGACCCGGACATGGCGGTTGGAAAAATAAATAATCATGGGTTCCCTCCCCGGTTTTACTATCTACGCCGTCTGACAGGCGCTATATATCAGCACCTAGAATCATACCTTATTACGAATATTACTAATGCCTGGACAACAAGGCCGACATGCGAGACCGGCATTACCGCCGGACAGATATCCGGCCGTGCCCGGGCGCAGGCGTACAGTTCCGCGGTTATTGACTGTGCCGCTCCGCACAGCGGATACAATACGGCGTGGCCGGATCGACCTCAAGGCGTGCCGCCGCGATCGGCTCGCCACATACCAGGCACTCGCCATACTCATGCTTGTCGATACGTAACAGGGCAGCGGCAATCGCTTTTATTTCCTGCTCGCGGCGTTGCCGGGCCGCGACTGACATGGCCTGTCCCTGCAAGGCATCCATGCGTGACAGACGTCCGACCCGTGTCTGATCGAGTTCTACGGTAGCGGCCGCTGCGTCACCCGTATCGGCAACATTCAATAACGCCTGCCGTCGCTTTTCCAGCAGGGCACGATAGTGCCCGAGATCAAACAAGTCACTCATAAGTAAGCCTGTATGCGAGACAATTCAGATCATGATACGTTTATCAAATGGATATCGCTATCAAACTTGTCATTGCACTGGGGATCGGTCTGCTGGTCGGTACCGAACGCGGCTGGCAAGCACGCGATGCAGCCGAAGGCAGCCGAATTGCCGGAATTCGCACCTTTGGCCTGATCGGACTGCTGGGGGGGCTATGGGCCCTGCTCGCTGAGCAACTCGGGGATATCCTGCTGGGTATCGCCTTTGCCACGCTGGCAGCAATTATGCTGATCGCCTATCTGCGCGACACAACACAAAAACAGAATGTCGGTATCACCTCGGTTGTTGCGGCGCTTACCACGTTTGTGCTTGGCGCCCTTTGTATACGTAACTACGAAATGGTCGCAGCTGCCACTGCTGTCGTTGTTACTCTGCTACTTGGACTGAAGCCCGTTCTACATGGCTGGTTACAGCGTATCAAGCCCGAGGAACTGTTCGCTGGCCTGAAGTTGTTATTAATCTCTGTCGTCTTGTTGCCCGTGTTACCTGACAGGACGTATGACCCATGGCAGGCATTAAATCCCTATGAGATCTGGTGGCTCGTCGTGCTGATTGCCGGCCTGTCATTCAGCGGATATATCGCCATGAAGATTGCCGGCATCCAGCGTGGCATCCTGTATACCGGCCTGTTCGGTGGCCTGGTGTCCTCGACCGCGGTGACTCTGAACCTGTCGCGGCTGGCGAAAACACTGCACAATGAACATGTACTGGCTGCGGGCATCCTGGTGGCATGTGCAACCATGTATCCCCGCATCCTGATCGAGGTTGGTGTGGTAAACCGTGCCATGTTGCCGGAATTGTTGCTGCCTATGGTAGTCATGACAATCGTCACCTACGCCGGGGCGGCATGGGCCTGGCATCACCGACACAGTTCAACACGGGTCAATGAAATACCGCTACGCAACCCGATGGAGCTTGGCATGGCCATCCGCTTTGGACTGTTACTCGTTGCCGTGATCCTGCTCGTGCACTTCTTGCATGCCCGTTATGGTCAAAGTGGCGTATACGTGCTGGCCATCATATCCGGACTGTTCGATGTCGATGCCATTACCCTGTCGCTGGCGCGACTGGCGAAAACCGAACTCGCGTCGGCACATGCCTCCTTGGCCATTATCATGGCCGCGATTTCCAATAGCGTCGTAAAGGCCCTGTTTGTCATCAGTATCGCCGGCAGACGACTTGGACTCATGGTTGCGCTGATTACGGCTATAGCCATCATCGCGGTCCTGCTTACAACTTATACCGCATTGACATTGTCCTGAACGACCAACTTTACTCTGCCAGGCTAACTGTTTAATGTTATGATGGTTTAGTTACTTTCGGCAGGGAGAATACCATGCTCCGTTTTCAGCGTAGTTTAGTAATACTGTTCATGCTGTCCGGTTTGGCCATGTTCAATATGGCTCATGCTGCTTCGGCAAAAATCATAGACGCCAAGGTCGATGATGCTCTTGAGCGGTTCAGGGCAGAGGTTGGTGGCGCAGAAAAACTGCTGGGCATTGCCGAAGGCACACTGGTTTTTCCGGATGTCATCAAGGCCGGTTTCGGGATTGGCGGTGAATACGGCGAGGGGGCGCTGCGCATCGACGGTAAAACCGTCGACTATTACAGCACTGCCGCCGCATCGATTGGTTTGCAGATTGGCGCCCAGGAAAAAACCGTGATCATTATATTCACGGACCGCCGCGCTCTGCGTAAATTCAGGAACAGCGACGGTTGGGAAGCCGGCGTTGATGGTTCGGTGGCACTGATCAAACTTGGCACAGGGGGCTCGATCGATACCACCAACATCAAGGACCCGATAATTGGTTTTGTATTCGGCAACAAGGGCCTGATGTATAACCTGACCCTCGAAGGCTCGAAGTTTACCCGCCTGGATAAATAATACTTCACGTAAACATGGTCCAGGTGGTATGGCTGTGATGCCTGGCGCTATTTACGGCAACGTAACTCCGGCCCCAGAGTAAAGGTGACTTCGCTAAAGCCGTGCGCCTCCAACGCATCGGCTATATCTTCCCAGCTGCAATCAGCAACCGACTCCTGCACCTCGGCGATAATGCCCGTTGCATAACGATAGGCCTCCTGCTCTTCCATATCGTCAGGCAGACGCAACAAACGGATATAGTCGAACGTCGCCGCGGGCAGTATCATTAGGTGATCGGGCATGGGCTATCCTCTTTCAGGGGTTTTTCAGACACAAGCGATACTATTCAACAATTTGATGAACCCGGTCAAATCCTGCGCGGCACGGGCGATAAAACATCAATGGCAATTACCGTGTTTTGCTCTATTATTGGCTAAAAAAGATGAGGTAATCATGTTCTCCTTCTTCCGGCGCAAACGCCGACAAACGCCGCGCAAGGTGATCCGCGCCAGTGGTAACGTCTTGATTAACGGCCATGAATTCGAATTTTCCACCGAAGACCTGTCCACCGAGGGCGCACAACTGCGTGTCATGGGCAAGGTCGAGGCGCCAACCGGCCTGGAAATTGAACTGAGTATTGATGAAATTGATGTCGCCGCACGCGCCAGGGTCTGCTGGGCCCGCCCGGAAGGCGATGAGCTCACCCAAATTGGTTTGAAATTCAGTGACCTGGAAGGCATTGCCGGGGTCGAGCGCCTGCAGCACGAGGCTTGAGCAGCAAGCCGGTCGGCAATGTGTTAACATGTCTTTCCTTATTCGCTCGTGATCACACTTGCTGTGCCACGACGTCCGATTATCCCAACAATTCTGCAACACCTGGCAAGGAGAACAGCATGCAAATCACAGCGAACAGCGTGGTCACGATGAATTATCGCCTCACCGACGAGGCCGGCACCGTCATTGATGAATCTCAGGACGGCAGCTTCAACTACCTGCACGGCGCAAGCAACATTATTCCGGGGCTGGAAGCCGAGCTGGAAGGCAAGCAGGCCGGTGACGAGTTGACTGTCACTGTCGAACCCAAGGATGCCTACGGCGAACGTAACGATGCGATGACCCAGGTTGTGTCTCGCGATATGTTTGATGTCGACACCGATATCCAGCCGGGCATGCAATTTCATGCCTCGACGCCCGATGGCCAACCGGTCATGGTGACTGTGGCCAAGGTCGAAGGCGACGACATCACCATTGACGGCAACCATCCACTGGCTGGCGTGAAACTGACCTTTGCCGTCAATATTGTTGATGTGCGTGACGCCACTGCCGAGGAAATCTCGCATGGTCACGTGCATGCCGACGGTAATGCCGAGCACTGAGTCGCCGCGGCAAGCGCAATAAAAAAACGCCCGTCAATGACGGGCGTTTTTTTATGTAGTGAGGCAACAATTATTCCATCTTCATACTGTTCAGTTCTTTGCTCGTCTTCGTATATTCATGCAGAGAACCATCATAGAGTTGCACCTGCTTGTTGCCCATAAGTTCATGCATGATGAACCAGCCTCCCGATGCAAGGTGGCCACTATTGCAATAGGTAATACTCGGCTTGTTCGTGTCCACGTTCATCGTCTCCGACAGCGATTGCAGTTCCTTCAGTGACAGGAATTTGGCCTTGCCCCCCGGACCGGTCATGAGTTCATTCGGGAAGGACTTCGCTCCTGGCAGGTGGCCCTTCGCATCGACATAGGACTTCTTGTACACGCCAAGATACTGGCTGAGCGGGCGGTTATCCACGAGCTGTACCTTGCCAGTCTTCACCGCATCCGCCACTTCCTGCGTGCTGGCAAGCATCTCGTCACGTTGTGCCGAGGCCACCCAGTTACCGGGGTCGGTTTTGCCAACCTTGCTGCTGGTCTTGTGGCCGTCCCTGAGCCACTGCGTCAGCCCCCCATCGAGGATCGCCATGTTGTCATGGCCGAAATACTTGAGCTGCCAGTACAGGCGTGTCGCCATGGTCATATCGAGATTACTCAACCCCTTTGAGGTGATCACGATCGCGCTGTCCTTGTTCACCCCCGCGGCCTGGATCAGTTTTTCAAACACAGACTTTTCCGGGATGATCTTGTCGATCTTCTTGCCATCGATGACCCGGCTCGTACGTATATGACTGTAATTGATCAGTGCGGCACCCGGGATATGACCGGCGACTTTGACCAGCCTTTGCTTGCCAGTCTTCTTGTCCGTTTTGAAGACCGGGCTCGTGGTAAAGCTTTTCACATCCTTGCGCACGTCGAGGATGACGACCTTGTCCTTGTGTGCCGCCAGCCAGTCCGTTTCAACGAGCGGGCCGGGCAGGGTCGTCGCAGCATGCGCCGTCGTCACGACAGGAATGGCCAGAACAATAAGTATTTTTTGCAGCACTTTCATTACTTCACTCCCAGGTTGGATTGGATACTATTGGCACTGTTTGTTTTGCAGGCAAGTATGGATATCACTTGCCAGGCTTATCGCCTGTTGTGCCAGAAAATAAACTTCCCTTTTCCTAAATACATCTTCGCGTGTTGTTTCTGCCATGATGCGGCTCAAATCCGCATCACGCTCGGCAAATAATGTTTGCAGGCTGACGGTATAGCAACGCAGCATTGCATTCAGCCAGGTTGCCACGGGCCCCGCACCCGCTTCTGTCTGCAACTGTCGCAAGGCCTGCTGCACACCTTCCTGTTCCAGCCACTCCCCGCCGCTGACCCAGCGATTCACTGCGAACCAGCAGAGGGGTTGTCCCTGCCGGTCCATCGACAAACCGGCTACGTGCCGCCAATCGCCATCGCCGCAACAGGTAAAGATATGAAAATGACCATGCTCTGTGGAAAGGGTGTCCGGCGACGCATGGCAGTGGTAAAAGGCACGCCACTGGCCGTTGCCAAACACGACCGGGCCATCGGGGGGGTAATGTTGCTGCTGTCCAGGTGCCTGGCCCTGTAATACTTCGAGCACGGCATTACTCTGCCGGTTAGCGAAGTCCTGCAGGGATGCGAGCAGATCCTGCGCGGCACGAATTTGCTCCTGTGTGCACCCCATTACAGGCTGCAGGGCGAGGCATCCAGGCCGCAGGGGCTTTCCAGACCGCAGGGCGAGACATCCAGGCCACAGGGGCTTTCATCAGAATAGGTGATTGATGATTCCGCCTCCGCCACCGGCTCGGGCAGGCGGTGACGCGTGTGATCAACAGTGGCCGCAATCGCCGCGATACCAAGGGCCGTGCCGACAATAAGCTTGTTTTTCATACTCATGTCCTGGCTCCCATGGGCTTGTCGATACCAGTTCTACTGCGCAACCATACACCCAACACGCTGCCCGTAAAACCGGCGACCAGCCATAACCAGCCATGCAGGCTGCCCGTGCTGATTCCGGCCAGCAACGCACCGATGTTGCAGCCAAATGCAAGCCGTGCGCCATAGCCAAGCAACAGGCCACCGATAATGGCACTCCATATATCGCGCCCCTGCAGCTTGCTGTCCGGTGCAAAGCGGCCGGCCAGCGCCGCCGCCAGCACCGCGCCGAGGATCACGCCAAAGTCCATCACCGACGTCGTATCGGCCAGCACACTGCTGTGCAGGGCATTGGCGGCATAACCGCTTTGCCAGTAGGGCCAGGTTTCCACCGGCAGACCGAGCGCCATGGCAATCTTGGCGCCCCACAAACCGAAGGCAAAGGTAATCGTCCAGGGGTGCCCGGCCAGCAACAGGGTCAGCAGGCCGAACAGCAACAAGCCGGCAATGCCCCAACTCAGCGGCCAGGGCCCGAATAACAAGCGCTCAAGAAACGGGCGTGGTTGCGTGGCCCGAAGCATTACCAGTTCACCATGACGCCGATACTCGCTACGTCTCACGAACTGATACAACATCCCCAGTACAAACAATTGCAGTAATATCGCCTGCCACCAGCCCAGTTGCTCGGGCAGGCTGACACGGCCGATATCCGGTAGTGCCAGCCACCAGTGCAAATGCGCCGAACCCAGCGTCGCACCCACGATAAAGAACCCGAGCGTAATCAGCATACGCACGTGCCCGCCACCAACGGTAAACAGGGTACCCGAACCACAGCCGCCACCCAGCTGCATGCCGACGCCGAACAGGAAGGCGCCGACCAGTACGGCAACACCGACCGGACCGAGTGCCGCACTGGCATGCAGTTCGCCGAACACACCGGCAACCAGCGGAATAAACAGCATCGATGTCAAACCGAGCAGGATCAGCTGTGCCCGTATGCCCTGTCCTTGCCGGCGCCTGATAAATGCCCGCCATGCACCGGAAAAACCAAACGCGGCGTGTAACAGTGTCACCCCCAGGCCGATCCCGACCAGGAACAACAAGGCCTGTTTCAGTGAGAGTTCGTGTTGTAAAAATAGCGTGATGGCAAACAGTGCAATGACAACGGCCAGTACCGTGCCACGATCACTTTGCCTTGAAGTCGGTTTTGTCATGGTTGTTATTGCTCTTATTCGCCCAGCCATTCCACCAGGTAATACAGCCGGTAACCTTCCGAGGAGCGCGACGGGCCCAGCACGCGCGCGGCGTAGCGGTTATCCTGCGGCGCGGCAGCGGCCTCTGCTGTTGCCTGGTCGGCCATGACCTGCACGCAATCTGCCGGAAACCGATCCCGTTTACGCCGCGGCGCATACACCACGGCGAAACGCTCCTCGACGACATCGGCCTGCGGGTCTATTGTGATGCGCGACATGTCCGGCCCTTACCCCCTGTCGCCTGCCTCGCGCATTTCCTGCAGGATCGCACGCACGTCATTTTCCCAGCGGGCAAAGAAATCGTTGATCATCGCCTCTTCAACAAGTTCGTTGAACATCGACGGATTCATCGCGACCAGCATGGTTTCGTCTTCTTCGGCAAAGATTACGATCTTCAGTGGCAGGTAGGCCATGAGCTGCGGGTGGCGTTGCGTCAGGGCATTGATCTCGGCCGCCTTGCCAAAAAACACAATGCGGTATTTGTCGGTTTTGTAACCGGACTTGGTCAGGCCAATATCAACGCGTTGCACGCGGCTGATGGTATAACCATATTCCTTGATCGTGTTCTGCAGTTGCAGCATCGCCTCGGGGAAGGTCTGCTGGCTGCGTGCCATAAGCAAATCCCCCTCGGCATGGACAAATGGCGTGGCCATCAGCAATAACAGGGCGGCGAGTAAACGTTTCATAGCGTGGCCTCCTCAAGGATGGCTTCATACACCGTGTGCATCTCGTCACAGGCCTTGTCGAGTTCGGCATTGTTATACAGGGCGCTCAGGCGGCGCGGATTGATCGACATGATCTGCACCTTGCCTTCTCGCTCAACAATCGTCACCCGGCACGGCAGGAACAGTCCGACACGCGGGTCCACGGCAAGCACGTCGTTGAGTAACTGGAAGTTACAGAAATACACGATGGTACGTTTCGGATTCTCGTACTTTTCTTCCACCAGGCCGCTGTCAAAAGCCTGCACGCGGATGATGCGGTAGTTCGCCGCCACGGCCGCTGCCTTTATATTTGCCAGTGTCTGGTCGAAATCATACGGCGAATCGAAAACGAGCACCGGCTCCTCGGTGGGCAGTGACTTCGCCCGGCCTGGTGCCGGTTTCTGCTCGAAACTGCGGATATAACTGACAATATCATCGATATCCTCCTCTTTCAGGCCCTGCTTGAGAAAAGACTGCATCGGCGTACCTTCACGCCCCTGCATCAGGGTCTGCTTGATAAATGCATCCGATGCGGCGATCAAAAAGCCGGTGTTGTTCAGGGCCGGAGCAATGATCGGCAAATCACGTGGCCGCGAAAAGGTCACGCCGGTGCCATGTCCGCCCTCACCGTTGGCGCCATGACAGGCAGCACAATACTGCGTGAATAACTGCTTGCCGTGTTTGGCATCCCCCCGGATCACGGCCATCGACGGTTGCGGCTTTTTCACGGTCGGCGCAAAACTGCGCACATGATCGATGATGGCCTGCAATTGCGCGTCACTGAGAGCATGAAAAGCCGGCATGACCCGGCTCGGACGGCCATGACGAATCGTGTGCATGAGGTAATTGTCAGTAACGCTGGCAAGGAAACTCGGCAACGCAAGCGGTACCCCGACCCCGCCCTTGCCGTCATAGCCGTGGCAACTCGCGCAATGCTCGGCATAGAGTTGCTTGCCCTTCGGTGAGGCCTGCGCGGCCAGCCCCGGCACGGCCAGCACTATAATGAGTGCCAACCTTGTCAGCGCTGGATTGAGTCTGGATAGAAGCATCATCATCTCCTGCTTTTTAATAATTAGAATGCTCTAATATTTGACGCATGGCGGCGTTGATCTGGATCAATACACTCACTGTGCCACAATGAATGAAAACAATAAAACCAATTGGAATAGATTGTCATTGTCGAATAAATCCGAGGCACTCGTCCATGTCATGCAGAAAGGCCGCAACGGCCCCGGCGCAAGATTTTGACGACACGATAAATATCCCGCGCTGTATGCTGCAGTCGTGTACCTGCGATCCCCCTT
>JASFME010000045.1:0-12298 GCA_050117725.1 Granulosicoccaceae bacterium
AGCACCAGGACATCATAAGGCGTGTTATCAATAACAGCCGCACCGTCTTCAGCATTCTGAAACCAGTCTGTCGTATATTCCTCTTTCAGACCCTGATAGAGTGCCTTGCCCAGGTGGGGATCATCTTCGATTAGCAATAATCGCATGCTGTATTCTGAGTTATACGACAGTGGTTATGCATGAAAAATCATGGGGCTGGCATGCTGCACATGCCAGCCCCATATGTCTATCAGCTATTTCAATAATTCTGACTTTGCAAGTTCTGCTTCGCCTTGGCAATCGCCTGCCTGATTTCATCTCTTCGACCTTCATCCGCAACCGGACGATCCGGACGTTCAGGAGCGTGCAAGGCAATCTCCAGAACCTCTATAGCTTTATTATACTCTCCTTGCTCGAGAAGGAAATCGCCATAGAAGTAATTAGGGTCAATACCATTGGGGTTGAGCGCACGGGCACGCTCAAGGTAGGTTCTTGCCTTGTCGTCATCACCAAAACCGAGTGGCCAGCCCGGTACCTGGTAATAGAGTGAACCGAGGGAGGTATAGGCAGAGCCATTCAGTGCATCTGATTTGATTTTTTCGGCCTCTTCCAGCAGTGCCCGGGAATGCTTGACCAGGCTCAGCGCACCCAGACCACCCTGGATACCAGCCTGACTGCTGACAATTATAGCCTCCCAGATTTTCGGTTCCGCATAGCCAGGGTAGTTAGCGACCACATCCGCCGCCCTTTTGGCCAACAGTTCCATCCTTTGTTCCTGTTTGTCCTCATCCTTTTCCTTGTATTTAATCAGCGCCCAGTCATGTTGCAGGACGCGAATTTCTTTATCCAGCTCAGGATTGCCGCTCAGGGCACCATCCGTGCCGGCATGGGCACTAAACATGCCTGTCATAAGTACCATCATGGATATGAGTAATGTTATTTTCTTCATCGTCTTACACCGTCTCTGTTTGGTTAAACAATGTTCTGGCCTTTTTGTCATTAGCGACAAGAGCCTTGTCGACAACCGCCGGAAAGATCGCATTAATACGCACAAACAGGCTTTCCGGAAAACCGATATAAACATCTTTCTTCCTGGCACTGATCGCCTCAATTATTTTCGCCACAACATACTCTGGCGAGTCCATATTCATCTTCGTGATCGCCGCAAACTGCATGACCTTTTCTGTGTTTAACGGCGTCTTTACGGCACGAGGTGCAACATAGGTAACGTCTATACCCTGTCCGTCAATCTCACGACGCAATGCCTCGCTGAAGCCCTGCAAACCGGCCTTGGAACTTGAGTAAGTGGCGAAGTGTGCGAAATTAATCGCACCAAAGGTAGAGCCGATATTTACAATATGCCCGCGACCACGGGCCTTCATTTTTGGCAACACAGCCTGTGTCAGGATAACGGGGGCAATCAGGTTAACCATGTATAGACATTGAATGTGATCGACAGGCTGCTGCTCAAACAAGCCGAAATACTGCAGACCTGCGAGGTTAATCAGTATATCCACATCCTTTACCGCCAGCTCACTGGCAATCTTCTGTATGCCTTCCTGTGATGAAAGATCTGCTTGCAATAAACTTATATCACCTTCGATATCCAGTGATTCAACACGGTCAATTACCGTTATTCTGGCGCCGCTTTGCAAAAATGAATGACATAACAGCCTGCCCATGCCACCTGCTCCACCGGAAATTACTATATGTTTGCCTTCAAATGACATCTTTCAATCCTTCCTTGTGAGGAATGCTCCGAAAAACCTCGGCAAACAAATTAAACATGCGTTTGGCAACATGAATAATGGCTTGCTGATCATCCGGGTCATCTATTTGATTTACCAGCTTTTCATAAAAAGTCATGTGCTCGATGTCCAGAGAGCCGTGCGAGGAAAGATAACTGAAACAATTTTCCGGGAGCCCCAGTGAAGTCCGGAGGGTATTTGCTGCATTTGTTGCCAGCTGGATACTGGTCCCCTCCAGCACAAATACCATGCCGAAGAATCCTGCCGGGTTAACCCGTGAAATATAGTCATAGGCATAGGCAACCATCATCTCGGTGGCCTCATTGGGTTCGCCGCGGCGTACCGCCTCGGCATCGCCACCAGCATGTTTTATATCATTGAGTATCCATTCCTGGTGGCCGACCTCTTCCTCAACATACTCGACCAGTGCTTCACGCAGGTATTCCTTGCTTAGCGGCAGACGTGAGCCGGCGGCCATCATCAAGGGCACGGTATGCTTAACGTGATGGTAGGCCTGCTCAAGGTAGGCGATATAGCTTTCGCGGCTGATATTACCCTGCATGGCATCGACTATCTGCGGTACCCGGTAAAGCTGATTGCGTTCAGCTTCTGTTGCCGCTGTAAGTTTCTCAAAAAAAGTCTTCATCTTGTCCTCATGCCGCACTGGTCATCTGGCTAATCTGTTCACGGTTGGCCTTGAGAATCACATCTCGACGAGGCCGACCGGTCCCGGTTAACTGCTGGTTGGCTATAGTAAAGGGAGTGGTCACCCGCCAATGCCGGATCTGCGCATATTCCGGCAGCTGCCGGTTGGCATTGGCTACCGCACTGGCAAGTTGTGACGTGTCGCTTCTGTTTGAACTTGGCACAATCAGTGCCCCCAGCTCTGCATCGGCATCACCAAACACGATAGTCTGGGCGATTTGCGGCTGCGCCAGTAATTCACTCTCTGGCCACTCCGGTGAAATATTTCTGCCCATGGAGCTGATAATGATGTTTTTCTTGCGGCCGGTAATATACAAATACCCTTCATCATCGAGCATGCCGAGATCGCCGGTCGGGTAACTCCCTCCCTGCCTCGCCTCGCCCAGGTAACCGAGGAAAGCTGGTTGCCGTAACAGAATCTCTCCGTCTGCAGCGAAATCAATTTCAATATGCGGCAATAACTTGCCGACCGAACCGCCAAGCTGTTGTGCAGGGGTATTCACGGCTACCACCGAGGCAGCTTCGCTCAGACCATAGCCCTCATAGACAGGCAGCCCCAACCGCTCTGCCTGTTCCAGTAATGATGGCGCCACGCATGAACCACCCACCGCGATAAGTTTCATGGCTGGCAAACCCTGTTTACTCTGTAGCAATGCTTGCATCAGACCGCGCAATAACTCCGGAACGAGAATACAGCTTTGCGCCTGCGATTCGCGCAGGTAGCTGCTCAATCGCCCAAAATCGGGGATCATGCCGTCACTGAAACCAATCCCTGACTGTGGTTGGATGTCATAGCAACCACCGCCCATGAGTGTTGCATAGCAGCCGGCGATATTTTCCAGCAACACGGCCAGCGGTAACACCGCCGCCGTATGCGTGGCAAATTGTTTGCCAATGACCTCAAGCAGCGACCCCGCCACCTGTTCCATACCCTGCTGTGATAAACAGACGCCCCTGGGCTCCCCGGTGGTCCCTGATGTGTAGGTAATTTTTCCTGTGCCGGCAGGCAAGACAACCGCTTCGTTCGACAGGCTTTCAAGCCAGACCGGACAACCATGTGTTATAAAAACGGGCCCGCTATCGCGACCGGGTTTGTCCGTAAAAAGAAGTGCTGCCCCTGCTGTTTGCAGAGCATGTTCGCATTGTGCCGCGGTAAAAAACGGTGGCAGTGGCACGGTCACAATACCTGCCTGGATACAGGCAAGGTCGAGTATCACCCAGGCCATGCTGTTTTCCAGTGCAATCCCGGCACATTTGCCTGCGTGGTCTTTCAGAATTTCGCTTAATGCATCAACCTGACGTACAAGATCTGCATAGTTGACAACATTGCCCCCCGACACCAGCGCGGTTGCAGCAGGTTGTGATTGCTCATAGTCGTGTATGGCGCGAAGAACCCGGCTCATTACTTTCCGTCCGTCGGCCTGTAGTGCAACTGCGCTTGCAGCATGGCAGCCTCGTCGACCAGGCTTACTTGCAGGTAGTGCTGCAATTTCTCATATGAGGGGCCAATGCTGCCGGCCAGAATACGCGGCCGGGTCTGGTAATAACTCCCCCACGAGCTACCGTTATCCGGCAAACGGGACTGATCGGCATGGCCAAGGATGGCCGGGTCTATACCCAGGCGCGTGAAATAACGGTGGAGAAAGTCCGTTGCCGTTACGGTGATATATTTTTTGCCCTGTTGATCCAGGTAAGCTGTCAAGGCAGTAAACAGAAAAATCGAGGCTCCGGTCGCCTGCGACGCCAGGTTACCTACCTCGACGATCTCCCGGCGGGAACTCACCGTGTCGTGGGCCTGCGTAATCGCCACCTCAATCGGCTCATCAAGATACTGTTCGAGGAAAAGCGGTTCATCACCCGCATCACGAAAACCCAGTGCGCCGAGTATATTGCTGTCATCATCCTGGACACTCATCAGGATCGGATAATGCTCGCCAATACTGGCATTATAGGCGCGGCGAAATTCGCGCTCCAGGAAACGTTCGACGCGGCGCCGCTCTGGCGAGTAAAGACTGGTGATGGCAATGACTTTAGGCGTAAGCGCGGTAAAGCGTTTCAGCCTGAGGTCATTATAGAACAGCTGGTTCTGATAACCGTCATCATGTTGTAATGCCACTTGCAGCATATGCCTGATCCTTGCCAATTTTTATTAGCAGGAATCATAAGCAACAAAGCTGAAGTGAACCTGAAAACTACCCGCCACGGCACTGATCAACGCCCTGAATATGCAGATTTATGACATCTATCACATTTCGGGGCATTTGCCGCGACAATAACCACCTGTCGGCATCAGGTATTCATACCGGGCACGTACAACCAGGTCGTTTTCATTGACCGTTGATCATTTCATCGATGGCTTCGTTGGCCAGTTCATCGGCACATTCATTTTCCGGGTGACCGGTGTGGCCCCTGACCCAGTGCCATTCTATCTCGTGTTCGTGCGTGGCCTTGTCCAGGCGCTGCCACAGATCCTGGTTCTTGACCGGTTTCCTGTCCGCGGTTTTCCAGTTGCGCTTTTTCCAGTTATGCATCCACTTTGTAATACCGTTACGCACATACTGTGAATCCGTGGTCACACTGACCGCGCAACCACGCTTTAATGATTCAAGCCCCATGATGGCCGCCATGAGTTCCATGCGGTTGTTGGTCGTGTCACGCTCGGCACCCTTCAGGGTTTTCTCATGTTTGCCATAGCGCAGCAATACACCCCAGCCACCCGGCCCCGGATTACCGCGGCAGGCACCATCGGTAAAGATCTCGACCTTATCCATCGCGATGCATGTTCCTTGCGGTCGGTTCGGCAACACCGACGAGTTTGCGTTGCGTACGCCAGCGTGGCCGTATCGGCGTGAGCGTGCTCATACGCTTGCGTGCCGTGAGCGCATACACGGCCGAGATGAACGGGCAACAGCGCTGACCAAAGCGTTCCATGAACATGAGTTTCTGCATAACTTTCTCATTGGCAAAGGGGGGGCGGAAAAATACACCCTGGCGTGGTGTGCAATCAAACCCGAGCAGGGCCAGCCAGTCGCGCAGACGGGTTTGTGTATAATACTGGCCGCGCCACGGCATCTGTTTACGCCAGGTCATAAACACACGTGACAAGCCCCACAGACTTACCGGGTTAAAACCGAGAATGATCACGTACCCTTGCGGGATCAACACGCGATCAACCTCGCGCAGGATGGCATGCGGACGGGGATGAAAGTCGAGCGTATGCGGCAACACAACAACATCGACACTCTCGGAAGCCACCGGCAGGCGATCTGCCGCCGCAAACAGGCCGGCGTCACTGCGCTCACCAGACCCGTTGGTCCTGGCCAGATCGAGCAGGATATGGTGGTTGATACGGCTACCTCCGAGCCAGTCATGCCCGTCCGGCAACCCAACCTGTACGAGGTGATAGCCGAACATATCCGGCAGGATACCGCTCAACAGTTCACGCTCGGCCGCGCCCAGACGCGCACCGCTCGGGCCTGCATACCAGGTACGCAGTTCCTGCCATGCCTTTTGTTCCGGATTGATGTCGGTAACGGTCATGTGCCAAGCATACCCCGTGTCTGGCGAGGCTGCGAATGTGACCGGCGCCACAGAACCCGACAGCGCGCTGCCTTACAGTTGTTCTGGAGTTGACCTGCAGCATCCCGCTCTCTACCATAAGCAACTGAATTACAAGCCTGATTCATGTCACTGGAAGGATAACAACAAGAATGCGTATCGCCCCGGCCCTGCTCGCACTGTGCGCACTGAGTTTGTTGCTCAGCGCCTGCGCCTCTTCTCCTCAACAGCCTGAGCGTATTACGCGCCTTGACCGCCAGATCATGCCGGACGGCAGCAGCGAAACAGCCACAGCCGTTGAACACGAGGCCGAACAAGCTGCGGATGCCCAGTCGCTCAGCGTGGCAGTGCCTGATGAGTCCCCTGCCATACAACCCGCCGAAGCAATCAATCAGACAACAGACAATCCCTTACCCGCCGTAGAGAGCGATTTGTGGCAGCGCTTGCGGAACAATTACAGCATGCCGCAGATCGAACACAAGCGCATTAATAGCGAGGTCGACTGGTATGCCCGCCACCCGAAGTACCTGAACCGGGTTGCCGATCGTGCCGAGCCCTACCTGTATTTCATCGTCGAGGAAATTGAACGCCGCAACATGCCGGCTGAAATCGCCCTGCTGCCGATCGTGGAAAGCGCTTTCAAGCCCTTTGCTTACTCGCACGGACGTGCCGCCGGGATCTGGCAGTTCATTCCCGGCACTGGCAGGCGCTACGGTCTGAAGCAGAACTGGTGGTATGACGGTCGCCGTGATGTGTATGCCGCCACGCATGCCGCGCTCGATTACCTGCAAGCATTGCATAAAGAGTTCAACGGTGACTGGATGCTCGCGCTGGCCGCCTACAATGCCGGCTCGGGCAATGTGCGCAAGGCGATCCGACGCAACAAGAGAAAAGGCAAACCGACCGACTTCTTCTCATTGAACCTGCCACGCGAAACGCGTGGCTACGTGCCACGCCTGATCGCCATTTCACGCATCATCGGCAACCCGGGACAATACGGCCTGACATTGCACCCGATCAGTAATACCCCGAAACTGGCGCGGGTGGATGTGGGTAGCCAACTCGACCTGGCGCTCGCGGCAGACATGGCCGGCCTGTCATTACAGGAACTTTACAAACTCAACCCGGGCATGAACCGCTGGTCAACCCCACCAAAAGGGCCGCACAAGTTGCTGCTCCCCGTCGATGCCGAGCAAAGCTTCATGGAAAAGCTGGCGCAGCTGCCCGACGATCAGCGCATCCGCTGGAAACATCACCGTGTGAAACGCGGCCAGACCCTCAGTCATATCGCCGACAAGCATCGTATTACCATCGCGGAGCTGAAACGCGTCAACAAGATAAAAGGGTCGTTCATTCGTGTCGGCCAGGACCTGATTATTCCGGCGGCGAGCAAGAGCGCGCCGACCTATGCGCTCAGCGCCGAACAACGTAAAAAGAAAATCCTCAATGCACCGAAGTCGGGCCGTCACAAGATCCTGCATACAGTACGTGCCGGCGACACGTTCTGGGATATCTCCCGCCGCTACGGTGTCGGCGTCCGGCAACTCGCAAAATGGAACGCCATGGCACCGCGTGACACCCTGCACCGTGGCCAGCAACTCGTGATCTGGAGCCGCACACCGAATGCCACTGCATCAGGCACAGCCGCGGCGCCACCGGTATCGCTGGCGAAAAGCGGTAACAGTGTCGTGCAGAAGGTTAACTATGTGGTGCGACGCGGTGACTCGCTTGCGCGTATCGCCGCGAAGTTCCGCGTGAGCGTCAAGGATTTACTGCGCTGGAACAAGCGTCTTAATATCAAGAAGTACCTGCAACCCGGCCAGCGCGTCAAGCTGTTCGTCGATATCACCCGTCAGGCGGGTTAAAGAAACCAATACATTTGTTTGCGGGTACTGGTTACAACAACCCGTCCGGTTAAATGCCATCACGGGGGATGGTTCGTTCCCAGTTTCTGGAAAAGATGCGTGTGTCACCCTCGAAGGCATCAAGTTCGGCACGAATATGGAAATGGCTGATATCGGCAGTGAGCACGGTACGCGTCGTCGTGCGCACGGACCAGTCGCCGCGGCGGAAGGTGCGTTCACTTCGGTTCTCGCCGCGCACCGAGGTGAAGTTGTCCCCCTGGTAGGTGTACCAGTCCCAGGTGCGGTCGCCCACTTCCATGTCGATTGCCACGATGCGGTATACCCCTTCATCCTTGATCACCTCGAGCACCGAGACATCCTCCGCCAGGTCACGATGCACCAACCAGTTGTGGTGCGGGGGCTCGATACGCTCGATGCGCGGTGGCGGCGCCCCCTCCGGTTCCTCGAAACGGATGATTGCATCGTCGGGCTGTGGCGTGCGCACCGGCAATTTCATAACACTGTTGTCGGTATGGATGGTCATGTGTACCGCCTCCGGTGGTGGCCAGGCCAGGGGCCAGTAAGAGGTCGATAGTGACAGGCGCAAGCGGTGGCCGGCCGGAAACTGCTGGGCGATGTGGTTCATTGCCACCCGGACGCGGTATTTCCGGCCCGGCTCCAGCGGTTCGGTTATCGCGTTGCCGTTGCGGTGAGTCAGGTTGAGTAGACCATACGTGACGCGGGTAGCCTTGCCATCCGGCGCGACATCGGAAAGGCGCACCGCAACCATGGCCAGCGGACGGTTGACGGCCAGCTCCAGTTCAACCTCGGGCGCTCCGAGGATCTCGAACGGCTGTTCCAGTGGAGCACTGTCGTAGACCAGGGCGCCACCGTCCTCCTCGCGCTGGTCATGGGGCAAGTCGGGCGCGGCAGTATAGGAACACCACTTGCCGGCGAACAGGCCGACACTGAGTGGTGATTGCAGGGTCTGCGTCCCCCCCTCCTGACGCCTCTGCGCGGTATCTGTGCAGAGGCGATGGGGTGCCAGCGGATAGGATTGCCACTCTATATTGGGCGAAGGCCATTGCTGTTCAGATACCCAGCGACCGGGGCGTTGCTGGTAATAGGTGGTGGGGGCCACGCTTTCCTGCGTCCAGGCACGCAACATCGGCTCTTCCATAATCCCGGTCTCGCGGCCCTTGAGCCAGTAATCCCACCAGCGCAGGCTCTCCTGCAGGAAGCCGATCGCCGGGCCGGGCTTGCCGAGGTGCGGGTATTTGTGTCCCCACGGCCCGACCAGCCCCAGACGCGGCACCTCCAGGTGTTCGAGCAGGCGAAAGATGGCGTTGGTGTAACCATCGGCCCAGCCACCGACCGCCATCACCGGGCAGCGGATCGCGGCATAGTCCTCGCACACCGAGCCGTGATGCCAGTATTCATCGCGGCGCTGGTGACGCAGCCAGATATCCAGCCACAGGCCGCTGCCGTCGAGGCGTTCGAGCCACATCTCCCGCCACCGTTCCCCGACCAGTTGCGGGTCGGGGGGACAGGTGTTGATGGAGAACATGGTAGTCGATTCGGAGAGGTTGTCGGTGAGCAGACAGCCTCCCATGTAGTGCATGTTGTCGAGGTAGAGGTCGTCGGTGGAGCAGGCAGTGATAATCGCCTTGAGGCCGGCCGGTTGCAGTGCGGCGACCTGCAGGCTGTTAAAGCCCCCCCAGGAGATGCCCATCATCCCCACCTGCCCGTTGCACCAGGGTTGTTCGGTAAGCCAGCGGATCACAGCCACGCCGTCGTCCATCTCCTGCTGGCGGTACTGATCGATCATGACCCCCTCCGACTCGCCGGAACCGCGCAGGTCGACGCGGACGCAGGCATAACCGTGACCCGCCAGGTAGCGATGGGTAATATCGTCGCGCTTGCGGGTGAGATCACGCTTGCGGTAGGGAATATATTCGAAAATGGCCGGTACCGGCTCCTCTTCGGCACCCTCGGGGAGCCACAACCGGGCAGCCAGCCGGGTGCCATCCGGCATGGTGATCAGAGTGTGTTCGATTTCTGTTACCTCGCAGGGGAAGGAATCGACGTATTTCATGCCTGCTCCATGGTCTGACTCACGCGGGGTTCGGCGAACTCGAATTTCAGGATTTGCTGGCAGCGCGCATAGCGCTGCAGCAGTTGCTGGTGATCATCGGCGCCCAGCAGAATGATGGCAATCTCATAGCTGTAACTGTCCTGGTCACGCAATTCAGAAAGCATCATGCCCTCCCGCGCCTCGATATAGACCTCCGTGCCGGGAAACTCCTGCTGCACCTGCGCGATCTCCTCAAGGCTCGGCGAGCGTGTGACCAGGGCCTCCTCGTAATGGCGCCACATGAATTTGGCCGCACAGTTAAACTGTCCCTCCTGCCGTGGATAGTCAGGTTCCTTGCCCAGTGCCAGTTCCACCGCGACCTCGTGATTGGAGGTACCGTGCACCTTTTCAAACATATCACTGAGTGACTGCGAAATACGCGGATTGATCTCGATGAGCCTGAGATCGTCGTTGGACTCGTCCCAGATGAATTCCAGGTTGAACGCACAGTTGTCCAGGCCAATGCCTGACACCAGCCGCTCGGTGACCTCGATACTCTTGTCCTGCATGTATTGTGGCCAGGTAGAGGGGTACTCGTAACGCGTGAAACTCTTGCCTGCTGCATCCTTTACCGTATCGGTAATGCCGTTGATATGCACCTCGCCATTACTGACATAACCTTCCGGTCCGTTCTGCCGGTTGCCTTTGATAATTGCCTCGGCGATACAATGGTTACCGCCGATACCTGCCACTTCGGGAGGCAGTTCGGCGTGTTGCAGCGCCAGGTTGAAGGCATTGCCGATGCGCGGGATTTTTTTACGAATGGCCGGCATATGCCGGTAGAAAGTCTGTTCGCTATCGATATAAAAACCGAGGTAGGAGCCAAAGGATTTGATGGGTTTTATCCAGAAGGGAATGGGCAGATCAATCTGCGCCAGAGGCTCATCGGCAAAGGGATCGAAAGCGCAGAATGCCGGGATATGTTCGGGGATGATCTTCTGCTGTTCCAGGCGTGCCCAGTACTTGTGTCCACACTTCAGGATGTTTTCGAGTGTCGGCGATGGCAGGCCGAACTTGTCACACAGTATGGGTAGCATCGTGTCGGCAGGAAAATCCCAGTGACTGATAATGGCATCAATGGTTCCGGGAAATTGCCGCAGCTGATCCTCGGCCTTTTTCAGCATCGACTCATAGGGGTAGTCGAGTGGCTTGACCACATCTTCGTATTCCAGAAGGGCATGAAAGTTATAATGCTCGGCATCGCGGATACCCTGCAACCTCCGCAGGTTGTAGGGATCAAGCCCGATGACAAAAATGTTTTTATTCACGCACACCCCCTCGGCATTAGCGGGAGAGGCAGCCGTCTACGCACTGCCAGATAGGTACAGTGAGCATAACTCACACATCTCGGTAGATTCCAGCCGGGAAACGGCTATCGCGGGCACGCTGCCACGGCTGGATGCTGCCTCCCGCAATCTTCTCACTGCATCTCCAGCAGCAGTAGCGGCGTATCCGTACGGTGCAGGCGGGTTGTTATGCCTGTCTCTCGACTGATAATACCAGGCCCTCACGACTCCTTATCCTGACGATTTCGCCCTCGGCAAGTTCCACGGAACTGCTTGCGGCCCATCTTTCACCGCCTATGAAAACCTTGCCCCGAAACCCCGACTCTTTGCGGACGAATGTCTCAATAACAGTGGCTTCCTTGCCAGACATATCGTTATGTAATTTAACCTTTCCTTGCTGTATTGCACGTTCATTCCGCCAGGCAAAGACAAAGTCACTGATAAGGTTGACAGTTACAGCTATTAAAACAAGCTCCAGGGCATCAACGTCATAAAACACGACCAGAACATAAACAATCGCTGCGGAAACTAATACACCGAGACCTGCAAAAACAAAAAACCTCAACCATCTATGATTAAAAATGCCTTTCATATGTATTACGCACAAGGTTAAAAATGTATTGCAACTCTACTCTATACAAACTGTATGACAGCTGTTCTGTAACAGCTGTATTCCCCGCCAGATCAAACAGTTGGCATTGCCTGTCAGGATTTGATTTCACCAATAACCTCTATCAAGTCTGTGTCGCCAAAATCCACGCCGGACTGTGAGAGCAATGTTGTAACTTGCCCTCTATGATGTGTCTGGTGGAAAAACAAGTGACTGATCAGTGCCGCAAACGGCTTTGTGAACCTGATGCCAGCCATGTTTTTATAAGTAATCGGATCATCCATATCACTTTCGGATAACGACCCGATCCACTGAATAATCACGTCATCAATTTTTATTCTTTCATTTCTTAAGTGTTCCAGATCATGAAAAATAATTGCATCCAGCGACACAGGCATATCCAGATCGCTAACACAGGATAAACTCTGTTTTCT
>JASFME010000046.1:0-12292 GCA_050117725.1 Granulosicoccaceae bacterium
CTGGCAACAGCTTGCAAACAGCCGCGGTGAAATCCCTCGTACGGGAAATGGTTGCCAGTATCCTGCGTAACCCGGATGCACTGGTACTGCTGGGCAGCTTGCACGAACAGGGTGAATACGCCGTCGCGCATAGCATCAATGTCTGTACACTGACACTGAACTTTGCCCGTTATCTTGGCTATAACCAGCAACAAATGTACGAACTCGGCGTTGCCGCCCTGTTGCATGATATTGGTGAGGTCAAGATACCGGCGGATATACTGAACAAGAACGGGCTGCTGAACCAGGAAGAAAGGAAACTGGTCGAATCACACACCCTCCTTGGTGCAGATATTCTCAAAGACGCTACTGATTTACCCGAGTCCGCAGTCGAGGTTGCCTTGAGCCACCATGAGCGCTACAACGGTAAAGGTTATCCTGCCGGCATCCCCAATGACAAAATCACCACAATGGCGAAGATCGTCGGAATCGTTGACGTCTATGATTCGGTCACGACCCAGCATAACTACCGCCCGGGGATCAGCAGCACCGAAGCATTGAAAAACATGTATAACTGGCGCGATGAACTGTTTGATGGCGAACTCGTGGAACGTTTTATCGAATGCCTTGGCATTTACCCGATTGGCAGTGTCGTTGAACTGAATACCGCGGAGGTGGGCATTATCATCTCGGCCACTCCGGGCCGGCGCCTGCAACCGAAATTGATGCTGGTACGTGACAAGCATAAAAAGCCGTACCTGCCGCCCAAGATCCTCGACCTGTCACAGTATGCAAGCCAGGGCACCCGCTACGATATCATCAAGGTTCTCGCGCCGACTGCCTACGGCATCGACCTGAAGAGCTACCTGCTGCGTGAAATGCCGTTCGAACGGCTCACCGGCATGCCGGCCTGATTACAGCTTGCAATCAATTCATATTTTGCACTGCATCGGCTGGTTGCCGCATCGCGCCATACACATGTAAACGCTCTTTCTTGCCGCGCACATCCTGGTAGCCCAGGTCTTCAAACTGCAAGCGTATGTCATCGCCGAGATCATTATAGGCGTCCGCGGAAATGACCAGGGTGTAACCGAGACGTTTGGTCAGGCCATCAAGCCGGCTGGCCGTATTGACGGCATCCCCTATAAATGTGTATTCATAGCGTTCTTCCGAACCGATCGTCCCGGCCACCACTCGTCCCGTATGGATGCCTATCCCCGTCCCGATACTGGTGCCATCCGGTAATATCAGGCTGTTGGAATGTTCGATAATCGCCATGGCCGTATTCACCGCGTTATCCGTTGAATGCTTCGAGTTTGATTCAAGTCCATATACGGCCAGGATTGCATCACCCATAAACTTGTTCACGATACCGTGATGGGCTGCGACGATATTGGTCATTTGTGAAAAATAGCTGTTCAGGAAAAAAATCACATCTTCGGCAGAGGCGTTCTCGGAAAAACGGGTAAATTCACGCATATCACAGAACAGGATGGCAACATCATATTCCTGGCCATGTTTGAGTATTTTGTCGTCCGTGGTCAGGAGCTTTTCCATGATGCTCGGGCTGACGATACGCTCCAGCGTCATGCGTAACTGTTCCTTGTCCTTCAGATGGTCGATAAGTTTGTTGACGTGGCTCGCCATCAGGCCAAATTCATCACGCGTCAGTACCGGCATATATTGTTCAAGATTGCCCTTTTCCACATTCTGCAGCACCCCGAGATGCATCTTGAAAATATGCTCGAGATTTTGTGAATAGGAATAGATCAGGCGCATGGTGAGAAATAGCACGATGCAAAACACGAAAAACAGGTCGAGGAAAAACAGCTGGAGAATCTCCTCGCGCTCACCTGTTGTAACGTCTATCAATTGCCGCAAATCCACAAATGCCACCAGTCCGGTGACACTCATGGCAACAAATACGGTCAGGGTCAGGAACAGGCTCATACGCCCGGTCAGGGAGGCAAATACAAATTCATTGTCCGGTTCACGTTGGCTACTATGGTGTTGTTTGAACCAGTAGCGTTCCCGCGTCAGCGCGTTATCAATGCTGGAAAAATAGCCAACCGTCATCACGCCGATAATCAGCTTGGACGCCGTGGCTACTGGCACGAGATAGCCCAGGTATTCGATCAGGAACAGTCCAAGTGAAATTAATGCGTAGAGCGTAATATCAAAAACAAACTGGCGACGGGGTCGCATCAGGATGGGGGCATTATCGACGTAGATCGGTTCCAGAAGCAGCTTGATGATCGCTGCAAAAATGAACGGCAGGACGAGCACGGCCATAGCGGTCATGCCAGAAAACGGAAATATTGGTGCAATGCGTGTCATGTAAACCATCAGCACGACAATGCTGATAACAAAATACGCATACGCCAGACTTCGCTCAGCCCGGAACATACTACTTATCCATTGGAACCGTATCATTCAGTATAGACAAAAGTTCCGGTATTGCACCCCGATAACGGATAAATGCCCATATTGCACAGACATGCAATCAATACTGTGTTAGCGCTTGTCAATCGGCAAACTGAACCAGAACGTAGCCCCTCCGCCATCATTATTATGTACACCGATCTGTCCATCGTGCAGCGCTACAAAATGTTTGCAAATTGCAGTCCCCAGGCCAGTACTTACCTCGCCACCTGTCGGCTTGTTGGAAATCGGCGCATATTTCTCAAAGACACGGTCTATCTCATCGAGGGGGATGCCGGGCCCCTCGTCGCAGACTTCGACACAGAGGCTCTCGCTATCCGACTGGCATTTTACAACGACCGTCGTGTCAGGGCTGCTGAATTTAATGGCATTACCAATCAGATTGTTCAAAACCTGCTCCAGTCGATGGGAGTCTGCATTGACCCTGGATACGGGCGTATCGAGACTGGTTGTTAACTGGATGGATTTCTTGTTCGCATATTGCTGGTTCTGGTTGATGACCTTGTTGATGAGATCATTCATATTGAACTGGCTACGGAACAGTCGGATACGCCCCTTCTCGAGCACATCCAGTTCGAGAAAGTCTTCGGTGATCTCTTTCATTGTTATTGCCGAATCACTGATCAGATTCGTCATCATTAACAGGTCGTCGCTCACCTTTTTTTCACGTAAACCGTTATCCAGTTCTCCCACAACATCCAGAATCAGGGCAAGGTTCTTTTTCAGATCATGGCTGGTGATACTGACAAATTCGCGGTTTTTCTCCGCCAGTTCCTTGAAGGCAATATGCGCATTAATCCGCGCCTGGGCAATACGAAAGTCGACAGGTTTGGTCACATAATCATTCGCGCCGAGGTTAAGCGCCTTGACCACGGATTCCTGATCCGCGAGCGCGGTGGACATTACAACGGGCAACTGTACCATTGAATGCTGGGCACGGATTTGTTTCAGCACTTCGAAACCATCCATCTCCGGCATCATGATATCAAGCAACACGAGGTCAACATCTAACTCTTTCAGGTAATCGAGTCCTTGCTGGCCACGGTTGGCGGACACGACCTGGTAGCCGGCATGCTCAAGCATAATTTTCATGAGTTTGCTGATTTCCAGGTTATCTTCGATAACCAGGATAATTGCCGTCCCTTGAGACATGCCTTTAACGCTCCCTGACTATAACAAGGCTTTCTTGTTCGTCATGTCATTAGCTTCTAATTCGCAAAACACCATATGTGCGTGCCGGCCTTTCAGCATTGCTCCCACGGCAAACCCTCGTAACGCCAGCCACCTGCGGTGCTGCGGTGATGCTCATCATCCAGATCGCCTTCAAAACCATCCTCGACATTGTAGACTTCGGTAAAACCTTGCTGTAACAAACACTCGCCGGCTTCCAGCGAACGCTTGCCGCTACGGCAGATCAATACGACCGGTGCACAACCCACCTCATCATGACAACTGATACCACCGAGTAACAGCTTGCGGACTTCTGCCGCAAAATGCGGGTTTACCACCCAGTCCGGTTCATCGATCCAGGGAATACTGATGGCACCTTTCGGGTGGCCAATGAACAGGTACTCCATATTGGAACGTACATCGATAAGCACTGCCCGCGGGTCATCCTGGACGAGCTGCCACGCCTGTTTCGGCGTCAATGTCTTGATTTCAGCTTTGACCACGTCCTGCCTCCGGTTCCGCATTCCCCCGAATACAGAATATGGCAGTAACTCGCACACAGGGCAAATATCATACTGAAGAAACACAAAAAAACCGGGGCCTTTGGCCCCGGTTCGATCGCGCACACAACCCGTTTACTTGCCGTGGGCAGCAGCGCTCAGCGCTTCCTCAATGGCGTCCGGGGCATCCGAAATCTTCATGAAGGTGTTCATGGTCAGATCCGGGAAGTTCACCGCGATCCGGAACTTCGCATGCAACGCGTAGACCTTGCCACCCGAGACGAGCAACTCATACGGCAGGTGGGCAGTCTGCTTCATATCCTTGAAGTCAATGATGTTCATGACATGTTCATCACCGGCCGGCTCACCGGTCAGGGCCACACCGAAGACCGTTTCCTGCTTGCCCGGGACATCAACACGATACACCTTGCTTGTGCCGCCCTTGCCTGCGGCCAGCCCGGCTTCGACGGCGGCAATCGCCTCCTCGTAGGAACCGTGATCGGCGAGTTCATTATGGTCATCGAAATACGGCATGAAGATCATGAAGTGATACTTGCGCAAATCACTGCCCTTCCAGCCCGGCTCCTCGGCACCAAATACCTGTTTGCTGCCACCCAGCGCCTCGTCGAGCGCAGCCTTGATGCCCGACAGGTCACCCTGCATGCGATAGGCGGCGGCCATCCAGGATGGATTGAAATAGCTGGTCTGCACCTGATCACCATGCTGGGTCACAGCAATACGTACAACACTGCCATATCCGCCAAACTCACTCTTTGCGGCAATCGCCTTGAGGGAGTCATTGGTCGCGCCGATCACCTCAGCACCGGCATACGGGCTGTAGCTGCCTGCCACCTCGAAGCCGGCTGCCGTCAGTGCGGATTTCACCTCGGCCGCCCTGCTCTTGACATCACCACTGGCACTGGACACCAGCACATACGGACGCAGCCACGGTTCTTCAGCATGAACCATGACACTGGCTACAGCGAGCCAGGCGCCCAGCAGCGCCAGGAATAATCGTTTCGTTAAGGGGTTTGAATACTGCATAAAAGATTCCACCTGAATATTGGTTTGTTATATAAAGTATGTCAGCCGTCCCAACACGGCCAAACCATTATGACGGCCCTGTATGGCGAAACAAGCAAAATACGGCAAGGTTTTTGATAAATTTATTTTATAAGCTGGAACTTGTGGCGACATCGTTGTGTCCCAGAGTGTTGGGATTACTATAGAGAGCGCCTGGCATTACTATGAAAAACCATTCATTCCGGTTAATCAGTCTGGCCCTGCTGTTGTCGTTGTCCACGTTTCAGGCCATCGCCAACCCGCAGGTGGAAACACTACTGAAACAGGGCACTGCGCCGGACGGCATTGTGTTTGAAATTGTCAGTGGCGATGCCGGCTTTCTCGAAGTGGCCATTCCACGCGTACAGCGTTACAGCCAGCAGTTACGCGAGAAATTTCCGGAACTGTCGATCGCCGTGGTCACCCATGGCCGCGAACAATTTGCCCTGACCCGCGACAATGCCGACAAGAACAGCGACGTACACAAACGGGTACAAAGCCTGGTCAGGGACAGTGGCATCAGCGTGCATGTATGTGAAACCTATGCCAGCTGGAACAATGTCGCGGCGGAGGCCTTTCCCGAATACATCGATGTCTCGGCCGCCGGCCCGGCACAGATCAATGACTATCGCCAGCTCGGTTACACCGTGATTCTTGTCAAACCGGGCAAATAATGCGTTTTCCGTTGCAACAACTGTCACTTGCCGGTCTGCTGGCCGGTGGCGGCCTGCTGCAGGCAGGACCGGCCGCCGTGTTTGCGCAGGAGAACATCGAGCCCGTGCGCAAGGACTGTCAGATCCTTGAGTTTGTCTGTGCGACTTGCGGCCATATGCTGGATGACGAAAACTGGGACGATAAAAACCGCTGGCGCGCGGATATTGAACAATGTACCAAGCAAGACGCTGCGGCTGGCGGTAGCGTAGAGAAGTAATACATTGATAATTGATGATCGATGAATGATGAGCTTCCGTCATTCATCGATCATCAATTATCATTTCGCGATCAGACTGCCACGCGGCTGGCCTTTTTACGCTCATGTTCCTTGAGCAGTTTCTTGCGCAGGCGGATCGATTTGGGTGTGACTTCAACCAGCTCATCGTCATCGATAAACTCGAGCGCCTGCTCCAGTGTCATGCGAATCGGTGGCGTTAACTGGATATTTTCATCCGTGCCGGCAGCACGAACATTGGTCAACTGCTTGGCCTTGAGCGGGTTAACCACGAGGTCGTTATCACGCGAGTGAATGCCGATGATCATACCCTCGTACACTTCCTCGCCATGCCCGATAAACAGTCGGCCGCGATCCTGCAGGTTGAACAGGGCATAGGCCAGCGCCTTGCCAGGGCCGTTGGCAATCAACACACCGTTGATGCGCTGCCCGAAGCTGCCGCCCCTCACGGGGGCATAGTGATCAAAAACGTTATACAGCAGGCCGGTACCCTGCGTGGCTGTCAGAAATTCGGTGCGGAAACCGATCAGGCCACGCGCCGGGATGATAAAGTCGAGGCGCACCCGTCCCTTGCCGTCCGGTAACATGTTCTTCAGTTCGCCGCCGCGTTCGCCAAGCTTCTCCATGACCGTGCCCTGGTGCTGATCTTCAATGTCGACAGTCAACTGTTCATACGGTTCAGACTGGACACCGTCGATCTCCCTGATGATTACCTCTGGACGTGACACACCGAGTTCATAGCCCTCGCGGCGCATATTCTCGATCAGTATCGACAGGTGCAGTTCACCGCGCCCCGAGACACGGAACTTGTCCGGATCGTCGGTATCTTCAACGCGCAGCGCCACGTTATGCTTGAGTTCACGATCCAGGCGCTCACGGATCTGGCGCGAGGTGACGAACTTGCCCTCCTTGCCGGCAAACGGCGACTTGTTCACCTGGAAGGTCATGGTCACGGTCGGCTCATCCACCGTCAATGGCGGCAGGGCATCGACATGATTCGCATCGCACAACGTATCGGAGATATTCAGTTGTTCCATGCCGGTAAAGGCGATGATGTCACCGGCATGTGCCTCGTCGACTTCGATGCGATCCAGGCCAAGAAAGCCGAGTACCTGCAGGATACGGCCATTACGGGTCTTGCCCTCGCGGTCCACTACGCTCACCGACATATTGTTACGGGCCTTGCCGCGCGTGATACGACCGATACCGATCACGCCAACATAACTGTTGTAGTCGAGCTGGCTGACCTGCATCTGGAACGGCCCCTCGACATCGACCTTGGGCGGCTCGACGTGTTTGACGATGGTTTCGAACAACGGCGTCATGTCGCCGTCGTGGACATCGGATTCGAGGCCGGCATAGCCGCCCAGCGCCGAAGCATACACAACCGGGAAATCGAGCTGTTCGTCGGTGGCCCCGAGACGATCGAACAGGTCGAAGGTCTGATCCACGACCCAGTCCGGGCGAGCCCCTTCACGGTCGATCTTGTTGACGACAACGATCGGGCGCAGGCCACGTTCGAGCGCCTTCTGTGTCACGAAGCGGGTCTGCGGCATCGGCCCTTCACGGGCATCAACAAGCAGCAGCACGGAATCGACCATCGACAGGACACGCTCAACTTCACCACCGAAGTCGGCATGGCCAGGGGTGTCGACGATATTGATGCGCTGGTCCTGCCAGCGGATCGCCGTGTTCTTGGCCAGGATGGTAATGCCGCGTTCCTTCTCCAGATCATTGGAGTCCATGACGCGTTCTTCAAAACCACCACGACTATCCAGCGTACCGGACTGCTGCAGCAGCTTGTCGACCAGGGTTGTCTTGCCATGGTCAACGTGGGCAATAATAGCGATATTACGAATTTGCTCTGTCACAGTAGTACGGTCTCCGGGCGGCGGGGGCAATGGCGCGCGCATTATACAGGAAAATTCAGCGATTCAGGCTTTTCCTGCCGCTGCTGGTATATATTTCTGCTACAGAAATATGGGCATATCTCAAGGAATCAAGCATGCCGCCGGATACGGGCGGGCACCAGGCGAGGGCTCTGCCGGACGGAACGCCTGGAAATTGCTGGAAAGAGGGATGTCTGACGTGGCAACGAGGCCGCGGCGAGCCGACCCGCAATAAGCCCGCCAATGGCAGTATTGCGCTGTACTGCACCACCACTGGAAGAGAAAACTGGTTGTTATCGAGGGGCCGCAGGAGTGCTCGCGATACGGCCCGGCAATCAGCTGGTCGACTTGTCGACCTGGGTTGCCTGCCAGCCCTTGGGACCCTTTTCAGCCTCGAAGTTTACATTCTGTCCTTCTGCCAGGGTGCGATACCCCTCACCCAGGATCGCGGAAAAATGTACGAACACATCTTCGCCACCTTCATTGGGACAGATAAAACCGTAGCCTTTTGAATCATTAAACCACTTGACGATACCCGTTTGCATATCCTGTACCTCTTGAATCACTTCCACTGTCATGCCTTGGAAACGAGGGATCTCGCGGGCATGTCCCTCATATAACATCCCCCGATGCAGGCATCCGACTATATCCCTATCAAGCGCGAATTTCTATGCAGTGCGGATATATTTTTGTTATTTATTAGTATGTTATAAATAACGAAATTACTTGATTATTAATAAATCACATTAACAAAACGACAGCAACCCGTTATAGTGAACGCGGCTAACGTGGGAGAGAGAATAATAATGATGGAAGGCACCCAGTCGGGGTACACCGGAGAGAATCGTCGCGCCGGCACACAGGACCTGAGCCGACAGTTGACTGACGAGCGCGACCACATGCTGGTCGCGTTTTGCCGTTTGGCCGGGGTCGAGCCTTTTGATGACCCGGACAACTTTGAGCAGTGGCGGGATCGGCTTGACGAGTTCTGCCAGATCCTGGTTGACTACCTGGCAATCGGCCATTTTGGCCTCTACCAGCGTATCGTCAATGGTGAGGAACGCCGCGACAATGTGCGCGAACTGGCCCGCAAACTCTATCCGGATATCGCCAACACCACGGAAACCGCCCTCGACTTCAATGACAAATACGAGACCGCGACACTGCAACCGGCGAGTGCCGACTTCAGCCAGGACCTCTCCAGTCTCGGCGAGATCCTCGCCACGCGTATCGAACTCGAGGACGATTTACTGGGCGCACTGAACGGATCAACAACTCCCACCTCCACTCAGTAATGTGGCGGTGGTGATTCCTCGCTTTCCAGTCTGACCGGCGAGTCGGTTATCGCCCGCAGTTCGCGACGCAACTGCTGCAATTCGTTCTGCAGTTGGCCAATCTCCTGCTGCTGGCGGGCAATCTCGTCACTCATTTCCGAAATCGCCTCTTCCTGGAAGGCCAGCTTGACCTGCACACCTTCTATGTCGTCCTGCATGCCTCACACCTCCGGACCGGCCTGAATAATCAACATTACCTAATAATACGCTAAACTAACACCATGCTACGCACACACTTTACACCGCTCGTCTGCCTGTCCATGCTCGTTTACCTGGCGGGCTGCACGGGCAAACAGGACAATAGCTGCGAGCAGGCCTACAGCGAAGCCGGACAGCAATACCGGCAGCTGCGCGACCTGCCTGCAGAGAACGAGGCCTTCTTCAGTCTGCTCGATCAAGTCGAAAGTCGCCTGTTCAGGGTGTTTGAGGAATGCCCGGACGACGCCCGGCCGATCGCGCTCATGTCTGAAGTGCAAATTACCGCCCGGCAACCCAATCTTGCCCTGCTCTACGCACAAAAGGCGCTGACCACCGATGCCGACATCTGGCAAAGCCAGCATGCCATGGCCAGTGCCCTGGCACTCGTGCAGCAATATGAGCAGGCCGTGCCATATGCTGAACGCGCCATTCAACTGGCGCCGCAGCGCCCGGGCCTGCAACTTGGTCTGTGTCGCGCCTATGCCCTGGCCGACAAGCGCGAGCAGGCCATCGACAGCTGTTCGGCGGTTATCGAGAGCACGCACAGCGAGCTGCATGCCACGGCCTATTACCTGCGCAGCCTGGCATACCGGGGACTCGGCGACACGGCGCAGGCCGACCATGATCAACAACAGGCGCAGGCGCTCGGTTATAAACAGAAATAAAAGTGGGCAGTATGCAGTTGGCAGAGAAGTAACCGTTTTGTTCTGACGACTGCCAGCTAGCAACTGCCAACTATTTATTAAATCCAGCAGAATGCCTGTCGGCACACGTCACTGCGTTCCTGTACCGACCTACTTGAGCGCCTCCAGTTCTTCCCAGCGCGCGTAGGCCTGCTCAAGGGACTGTTCGATCCCGGCGAGCCGTTCCTGGCTTTGCGCAATCACCTCACCGTCCTGCTTGAAAAATGCCGGGTCGGCCATCTGCGCGTGCAGGTTTTCCTGCTCGGTTTCGAGTTGTTCGATCGTGGCAGGCAACTCGTCGAGTTCGCGTTGCTCCTTGTAACCGAGTTTGCGTGCGCGATTTTGCTCGCGCATCACAGGCTTGTCCTGCTTGCTGGCAAGCCGCTGTTTCTCCGGCTGACGCTGCCGCAACCAGTCATCATAGCCGCCGACGTATTCATTGACCCTGCCTTGCCCCTCGAACACGAGTGTGCTGGTCACAACGTTATTGATGAAAACGCGATCATGGCTGACCAGCAACAGGGTACCGTTGTAATCAAGCAGGCGTTCCTCGAGTAATTCGAGGGTTTCCACATCGAGATCGTTGGTCGGTTCATCGAGTACGAGCAGGTTGGAAGGCCGTGCAAACAGCCGCGCCAGTAACAGGCGGTTACGCTCGCCGCCGGACAGCTTCGTGATCGGTGCGCGTGCCCGTTCCGGGGTGAACAGGAAATCCTGCAGGTAACTGATGACATGTTTCGACTTGCCGCCCATCGTGACCTGGTCATGGCCATCGGCGACGTTGTCCTGCACGCTGCGGTTTTCATCGAGCTGGGCACGCAGTTGATCGAAATAGGCGATTTCGAGATTGGTGCCGAGTTTCACCCTGCCCTGCTGCGGCGTCAGGTCGCCGAGCAACAGGCGCAACAGGGTGGTCTTGCCGCAACCATTCGGGCCGAGGATACCGACCCGGTCACCACGCAGGATGGTCGTGGACAGCCCGTCGACGATCGGCTTGCCCTGCCGGGTGTAGCTGATGTCCTCGGCCTCGACGACGAGCTTGCCGGACAGGCCGGCCTCCTCGACGCGCATCTTGACCTTGCCGGTTTGCGCACGCCGCGCCGCGCGCTGTTCACGCAGTTTGTGCAGGGCCCGTACCCGGCCCTCGTTGCGCGTGCGCCGCGCCTTGACGCCCTTGCGGATCCAGACTTCTTCCTCGGCCAGCTTTTTATCGAACAGCGCATTTTGCCGGGTTTCGGCCTCAAGCATCTCCTCCTTGCGCCGCAGGTAATTGTCGTAATCGCCGGGAAAACTGGCGAGCTGGCCTCGGTCGAGTTCAACAATACGCGTGGCCAGCTTGCGCAGGAACATACGGTCATGGGTAATGAAAATCAGCGCGCCCCGGTAACCGAGCATGAACTGCTCGAGCCATTCGATCATCGTGATGTCGAGATGGTTGGTCGGCTCGTCCAGTAACAGAATGTCGGGTTCGGCCACCAGCGCCCGCGCCAGTAACACGCGCCGCTTCCAGCCGCCGGACAGCGAGGCGAAGTCCACATCACCCGGCAAATCGAGCCGCGACAGGACACGCTCGATGCGCTGACCGAGTTGCCAGCCATCATTGACCTCGAGCGCGTGCTGCGCCCGTTCCAGGTCATCCATGGCCCCGGCATCACCCTGCGCGACACGCTGGCTGGCGTGATGCCAGGCAATCAACTGTTCACTGACCTCGGCCAGCCCGGCAGCGACCACGTCAAACACATCACCGGCCGTGCCCTGCGGCACTTCCTGCTCGAGGCGCACCACGCGCACACCGTCCTGCACCCAGCGCTCGCCATCGTCGATGGCGAGTTCCCCGGCAATGACTTTCAGCAAGGTCGATTTGCCGGCTCCATTGCGGCCAACCAGGCAGATCCGTTCACCGTTTTCGACATGCAGCGACAGATCATCGAGCAGCGGCTCGCCGCCAAACCCGAGCTGCATATTACGCAGGCTCAACAGGGGCATGTTCAGTCCCCCTCCTGCTCGAGCATCTGGCGCAGTGCCTGCTCATCCACCGGGAAACTCAACGCGTGGATCCACGGGAACACGCTGCGCAGACGTTCAA
>JASFME010000047.1:0-12275 GCA_050117725.1 Granulosicoccaceae bacterium
GGTTATCACCTTTCGCCGACCCAGGCGCAGGCTATCCTCGAAATGCGCCTGCATCGCCTCACTGGTCTGGAGCAGGACAAGATCGTCGCCGAATTCCGCGAGATCCTCGACAATATCGCCGAATATCTCGAGATCCTGAGTAACCCGGAGCGCCTCATGCAGGTGATCCGTGAAGAACTCGTTGATATCCAGGAACGTTACGGCGATGAACGCCGCACCGAGATCGTTGACCTGCACGAAGACCTGACGCTTGAAGACCTGATCAGCGAAGAGGATGTAGTCGTTACCCTCTCGCATGAAGGTTATGTCAAGGCACAGGTACTGTCGTCGTACCGGGCACAGCGACGAGGTGGCAAGGGCAAGGCTGCTGCGACCACCAAGGAAGAGGATTTTATCGACAAGCTGTTCGTGGTCAGCACCCATGACACGATGCTGTGCTTCTCCAGCAGGGGCAAGGTGTACTGGAAGAAGGTCTATGAATTGCCGATGGTCAGTCGCACCGCCCGTGGCCGGCCTATCGTCAACCTGTTGCCGCTGGAAGAGGGCGAGCGCATTAATGCGATCCTGCCAATTCGTGAATATGAAGAGGGCAAGTTCATCTTCATGGCAACCGCAAACGGCACGGTGAAAAAGACCCCGTTGGCGGATTTCTCGCGCCCGCGTTCAAGCGGCATTATTGCGATTGAACTGCGCGACAATGATCAATTGGTCGGCGTCAACCTGACCGACGGCGAGCGTGACGTGCTGTTGTTTACCACGGCAGGCAAGGGAATTCGCTTTAACGAATCTACTGTACGACCGATGGGACGTACTGCCTGTGGTGTGCGCGGTATCAAGATGCAGGAGGGGCAGAAGGTGATTGCCCTGATCATTGCCGATGAAGGCCACGTACTGTCTGCGACGGAAAAGGGTTATGGCAAGCGTACCGCGATAGAGGATTACCCCGTGCATGGCCGTGGTGGTCAGGGCGTGATTGCCATGCAAACCACCGAACGCAATGGTGATGTGGTCGGCGCAGTCCTGGTACGCCCGGAAGACGAAATCATGCTGATCACCAGTGGCGGCACACTTGTACGAACCCATGTCAGCGAAGTGTCAGTTATCGGGCGTAACACGCAGGGCGTGCGACTGATCAGCCTGAACGAGGGCGAACGCCTTACCGGGCTGGAACGCATAGAAGATGTTGGCGAGGCTGAACAGGAAGAAGAATAGTCACGACCGCCGCATTTCCACGTAATTCAGTATCTGATTTAACTAATTTGTATCGTATCAAGGGGTAAGCAGTGAAACGCGTATATAACTTCAGCGCCGGGCCGGCGATGTTGCCACAGGCCGTCATCGAACAGGCACAGCAGGAAATGCTCGACTGGCACGGCAGTGGCATGTCTGTCATGGAAATGAGTCATCGCGGCAAGGAATACATGAGTATTGCGGCACAGGCCGAAGCCGATCTGCGCGAAATCATGGCGATCCCCGACAATTACAAGGTCCTGTTCCTGCAGGGCGGTGCGAGCAGCCAGTTTGCCATGGTGCCGCTGAACCTGCTGCGTGGTAAAAACAGGGCCGACTATATCAATACCGGCGCCTGGTCGAAGAAGGCGATCGCCGAGGCCGGGCGTTATTGCGAGGTAAACATTGCTGCCAGCACCGAAGAAAACAAATTCACCTCGGTGCCGGCACAGGATACATTGCAGTTATCCGCTGATGCTGCCTATGTGCATTACACGCCAAACGAAACGATTGGTGGTGTGGAATTTCCGTATGTGCCTGCAACCAACGGCATCCCGCTGGTTGCAGATATGTCTTCAACTATCCTGTCACGCCCCATCAACGTTGCTGACTATGGTGTGATCTATGCCGGTGCACAGAAAAATATCGGCCCGGCCGGTCTGACCGTCGTGATTGTGCGTGAAGACCTGATGGGGGATGTCATCGACGGTACACCATCAATGTTTAACTACAAGATACATGCCGACAATGACTCGATGTATAACACGCCACCGACCTATAGCTGGTACCTGGCAGGCCTCGTATTTGCCTGGATCAAGCAGCTGGGTGGTCTGGCAAAGATGGCCGAGATCAACGAACGCAAGGCAAACTTGCTGTATGGCATGATTGATAATTCAGACTTTTATGCCAACCCGGTTGATGTGGCATGCCGTTCCTGGATGAATGTGCCGTTTACCCTGGCGGATCCGGAACTCGATGCAACGTTTCTTGCAGAAGCCGGGGAGGCCGGAATGGTGACATTGAAGGGGCATCGTTCGGTCGGTGGCATGCGTGCCAGTATCTACAACGCCATGCCGGAAGCCGGCGTGCAGGCGCTGGTCGATTTCATGAAGGACTTCGAGCAACGCAAGGCCTGAACAAGCGGTTAACGGGAATAATAATGATGTACAAGATCCAGACACTTAACAATATTTCTCTGGCGGGACTTGAGCGCCTGCCGCGTGACAAATACGAGGTCGCCTCCGAACTGACAAGCCCGGACGCCATCATGTTGCGCTCCTATAACATGCATAACATGGATATCGGCAATAACGTTCTGGCGATTGGTCGTGCCGGTGCCGGCGTGAATAATATCCCGGTGACGAAAATGACCGAACGAGGTATCCCGGTCTTCAATGCGCCGGGTGCGAACGCCAATGCGGTGAAGGAACTGGTCGTCTCCGGCATGCTGTTGGCGGCACGCAATATCTGCCAGGCCTGGGATTATGCACGCAACCTGGAAGGTAGCGACGAGGAAATCCACAAGCTGACCGAGGCTGGCAAAAAGAACTACGCCGGTTTCGAGTTGCCAGGACGCACCCTGGGCGTGGTAGGCCTGGGTGCAATCGGTATCAAGGTGGCGAATGTTGCCCTGAAACTTGGCATGAATGTGATCGGTTATGATCCGGATATCACAGTGCAGAGTGCCTGGAAACTGTCATCCGATGTGGAAAAGGCCAACAGCATTGATGATCTGCTGGCACGTGTCGATTTTGTCACTTTCCATGTCCCGTTGCTGGATGCAACACGCAACATGATCAATGCAGATCGCCTGCAGAACATGCGTGATGGCGTCACGATCCTGAATTTTGCGCGCAATGGCATTGTGAATGATGAAGCCGTATGCGAGGCGATTGACGCCGGCAAGGTGAATGCCTACGTCTGTGATTTCCCGAGTAACCTGTTGAAGCAGCATGAACGAGTCATCACCTTGCCCCATCTCGGCGCCTCGACGAAGGAAGCCGAGGATAATTGCGCGATTATGATTGCAGACCAGCTCAGCGATTATCTTGAGAATGGCAACATCCTGAACTCGGTGAACTTCCCGGAAGTACAGATGCCACGCAATGGCGGATATCGTCTCGGCGTGGTCAATTCGAATGTACCGAACATGCTGGGCCAGATCTCGACCGCGCTTGCCGATGCGGGCCTGAATATTATCGACATGCTGAACAAGTCGCGCGGTGATGTTGCCTATACGCTGGTTGACCTGGAAAGCGAAGTGCAGGAAGAGACGCTCACGGCACTGCGCAGCATCGAGGGCGTATTGTCTGTACGCACAATGTAGTCCGCGGACACACTCCAGTGAGGACTGGTATGAGTGAAGAACAACAACTGAAAGCAATACGTGAACGGATTGATTCACTGGATGACCAAATCCAGGAATTGATACGGCAGCGTGCTGAATGCGCACTGGATGTCGCGAGGGTCAAACGAACCAGTGGTGAACAGGTCGATTTTTATCGCCCCGATCGTGAGGCCGAAGTGTTGCGTATGGTCAAACAGCGCAACAAAGGGCCACTGGAAGACGAACCGCTGATGCAGTTGTTTCGTGAGATCATGTCTGCCTGCCTGGCCTTGCAGCAACCAATGAAGATCGCCTACCTGGGCCCGGAAGGGACATTCACCCAGGCGGCGGCGCTCAAGCATTTCGGTCATGGCATCGTCAGTGAACCGATGGGCGCAATCGATGAAGTGTTCCGCGAGGTCGAGGCCGGTAATGCGCACTATGGTGTAGTACCGGTAGAAAATTCGACCGAAGGTGTCATCAATTACACACTGGACATGTTTGTGCAATCACCACTACAGATTTGCGGTGAGGTCGAGTTGCGCATACATCACAACCTGATGGGGCAACAGGACAGTGTGCAGGGCATCAAACGCCTGTATTCGCACCAGCAGTCTCTCGCGCAATGCCGTGAATGGCTGGATGCCAACCTGCCCGGCGTTGAACGTATCGCGGTGAGCAGTAATGCCGAGGCAGCCAGGCGGGCATCGCTTGAGGAAGGTGTGGCGGCTATTGCCAGCGATGCTGCGGCCGGGATCTATGGTCTGAAGCTGATCGCAGCCAATATAGAAGACGAGCCTGACAATACGACGCGTTTTTTGATCATCGGCCGGCACGATTCAGCACCGAGTGGCAACGACAAGACCAGTATGCTGGTTTCGGTGGCCAACAAGGCCGGTGCCCTGTATGAATTGCTGGCGCCGTTCACGCGCAACGGCATCAGTATGACCCGCATCGAGTCACGGCCGTCTCGTCGTGGTATGTGGGACTACGTGTTCTTCATCGATATCGAAGGACATCGCCAGGACGAAATGGTTGCAAAAACTATTTCGGAAATCGAAGCACAGGCCGCCATGCTGAAAGTGCTGGGTTCTTACCCGCATGCCGAGCTGTAAGCCTGCATCCTGATCATGACACGCGAATGAATACTATTGAGCAACTTGCTGCCCCCGGCGTACGCGGTTTGCGGCCCTATGAGCCGGGCAAACCAGTAGAGGAACTCGAGCGCGAGCTGGCGATCAGCGGCGCGATCAAACTGGCCTCGAATGAAAACCCGCTGGGACCGTCTGACTCGGTACTCGCTGCGATGCAGGCTGCCTGCCAGACTGTGGCCCGTTACCCGGATGGCAACGGTTTTGCATTGAAGAGCGCACTTGCCGGCAAGCTTGGAGTTGCGCAGGAACAACTTACACTCGGAAACGGTTCCAACGATATCCTTGAGCTGATCGTACGTGCGTTTGTAACTCCTGATAACTCGGTGGTGTTTTCGCAGCACGCCTTTGCTGTTTACCCGATCGTTACGCAGGCAGTCGGTGCGCAAGCCGTGATCGTGCCAGCGAATAACTGGGGGCATGATCTGGATGCCATGGCGGCCGCCGTTCGCGATGATACGCGCGTCGTATTCATCGCCAACCCGAACAACCCGACTGGCACGTGGCTATCAGGCAATGCAGTGCGTGACTTTATCAACAGTATGCCGGCGCATGTCATTGTTGTGCTCGATGAGGCCTATTATGAATATGCCATTGCCCCGTGTACCGACGCGGCTGGCTACGAATCACTACTGGATGATGTGACGACACAAACCAATCTGGTCGTCACGCGCACATTTTCCAAGGCGTACGGGCTGGCCGGTTTGCGGGTTGGCTACGGCGTGTCGAGCGCGTCTGTCGCGGACTACCTGAACCGAGTGCGCCAACCGTTCAATCTGAACAGTATCGCCGAGGCTGCAGCTGTCGCCGCGCTGGCCGATGAGCAGCATTTACAGCGCAGCATTGAAGTGAATTGCGATGGACTCCGGCAATTGATTTCCGCCTTCGATGAAATGGGGCTCGATTATATTCCCAGCGCGGCCAATTTTATCAGTGTCGAGGTCGGTGAAGACGGGCGCGCGGTCTATGACAGGCTGCTACACGAGGGCGTAATTGTTCGACCCGTGGATAATTACGCGATGCCACGTCACTTGCGTATTACAATCAGCACGCAGGACGAAAATAGCCGGCTTATTGAAGCCTTGCGCAAGGTACTGGGTAAATAACAATGATGATAAATACACTTTGTATTATTGGTGTTGGTCTGATTGGCGGCTCACTGGCGCGAGGCCTGCGTAAGGCCGGTGCAGTACGCGAGATCATCGGTTGCGGCCGTGACGAGGCGCATCTACGCACGGCGCAGGAGCTCGGCGTCATCGATCGCTATAGCACGGATATGGCAGAGGCAGTCAGTGAGGCGGACGTGGTTGTATTGGCGGTGCCTGTCGGGGTGATGCAGGCAGTGTTTGCCACGATCAAGGATGCACTGAAACCGGGTACAGTGCTGACCGATGTTGGCAGTACGAAAGGCTCGGTCGTGGCAGCGGCCAATGCTGTGTTTGGTACGTTGCCGGCGGGTTTTGTGCCGGGCCACCCGATTGCCGGTACCGAGCAAAGCGGTATAGAGGCCTCGTTTGCCGAGTTGTTCCAGGATCGCCGTGTCATCACCACGCCATTAGATACGTCCTCGCCGGACGCAGTCACGCTCGTACGCGAGATGTGGCAGGCCTGTGGTGCCGAGGTCGTAGAGCTTGACGTTGCCCACCATGATGAGGTGCTGGCTGCCACCAGTCATTTACCTCATCTGCTCGCCTATGCGCTGGTAGACACACTGGCTCGCATGCATGAACGCCAGGAGATATTCCAGTTCGCGGCAGGTGGTTTTCGTGATTTTACCCGTATCGCTTCGAGTGAGCCTGGCATGTGGCATGACATCTGCCTGGCCAATCGGGAGGCCCTGCTCGTGATGTTGCGACGCTTCAGTGATGATCTGGCGCAGCTTACTGATGCGATTGAACGTCGCGACAGCGACTACCTGAGACAGACATTCGAACGCGCCAAACAGGCACGTGATGAGTATTGCTAGTATGAGTCAGGAAAAGAACGTGATTTTCAATGTGTCAGCGGGCGGGTGCCTGCACGGTGACATCCGTGTGGCGGGCGATAAATCAATGTCGCACCGTGCCATTATGCTCGGTTCACTGGCACAGGGCCGTAGCGAGGTTAGCGGTTTTCTCGAAGGCGAGGACTGCCTTGCCACGATGCATGCATTCCAGGCCATGGGCGTGAATATCGAGTATACAGCCGGCAGTGGCCGGGTATTGATCGATGGGGTCGGCCTGCATGGTCTGCAGTCACCCAATGCGGCACTGGACCTGGGTAATTCGGGTACCTCGATGCGCCTTATGGCCGGCCTGTGTGCCGGACAGCAGTTTGACGTGACGCTGGTAGGTGATGCGTCATTAACAAAGCGGCCGATGCGCCGCGTCACAGATCCGCTTGCCCGGATGGGTGCCCGGATACTGACCAGTGAGGACGGTACGCCACCGCTACACATAAAGGGACGTGCACAACTTGAAGGGATTGATTACAACCTGCCGGTGGCCAGTGCGCAGGTGAAATCCTGTATTCTACTGGCAGGTATGTATGCGCAAGGCCGGACCTGCGTGGTCGAGCCGGCGCCGACGCGTGATCACACCGAGCGTATGCTGGGTGGTTTTGGGTACCCGGTCGAGCGCGAGGGTAACCGGATCTGTATTGAAGGCGGTGGCCGTTTGACCGCAACCAATATACATGTGCCGGCAGATATTTCTTCTGCCGCGTTTTTCATGGTCGGCGCGTCGATCGCACAAGACTCGGAACTGCTGCTACGCGATGTCGGTATCAACCCGACCCGCGACGGTGTGATTACGATCCTGCGGCTCATGGGCGCGGATATCCATCTGGAAAATGAACGTGAAGTATGTGGTGAGCCAATTGCCGATATCCGGGTGCGCAGTGCACAATTACACGGTATTGATATCCCGGAAGCCGAGGTGCCGCTGGCCATCGACGAGTTCCCGGCACTGTTCGTCGCCGCAGCCTGTGCCGAGGGTACCACGCGTTTGACCGGTGCCGCGGAGTTGCGGGTCAAGGAGAGCGATCGCATCCAGGTCATGGCCGATGGCCTGGTCGAGCTGGGTATTGACGCCCAACCGACGCCTGACGGGATCGTGATTCAGGGTGGCCGGATGGGTAGCGGGCGCATTAACAGCCACGGCGACCACCGCATCGCCATGAGTTTTGCCATGGCTGGACTGCGTGCCAGCGGGCCGATCATTATTGACGACTGTGCCAATGTAGGCACCTCATTCCCGGATTTTGTGGCGTTGGCGCAACAATCGGGTCTTGGGATTACCGCCGACGGACAGTGAATCCGTCCGGCATGACAGAGGAAAATCCATGAATGCACCGGCGAATATTCCGGTCATCACGATCGATGGGCCAGGCGGTTCCGGTAAAGGTACGATCAGCCAGATCGTCGCAAGCCGGCTCGGCTGGCATTACCTGGACAGCGGTGCCCTGTACCGCCTGACAGCGCTTGCTGCGCAAAATCATGCACTTAGCCTTGACGATGAAAGTTCCGTCTCAACACTGGCCGAACATCTTGACGTCCAGTTCGGGACTGACGGCCAGATTTTGCTCGAGGGTGAAGTCGTTACCGGGGCGATCCGCACCGAAGAAATAGGCGAGGCCGCCTCCGTTGTTGCCGCCCTGCCGGCGGTGCGGGCGGCGTTGCTGAGCCGGCAGCGGGCCTTCCGGGAACCCCCTGGCCTGGTGGCGGATGGCCGGGACATGGGCAGCGTGGTTTTTCCGGACGCCGAACTGAAAATTTTCCTCACCGCGAGCGCCGAGGCGAGAGCCGAGAGGCGCTATAAACAGTTGAAGGAAAAAGGAATTAGTGTTAATCTCGCGCACCTTCTGGAAGATATCCAGCGGCGTGACGAGCGGGACAGCCAGAGAGCTGCATCGCCGATGAAAGTCGCGGATAATGCTATCCAGTTGGACACGACGGCACTCACGATTGAGCAGGTCGTGGACAGGGTGCTGAGTCACTGCGGACAGTGGCTCGGTGAAGAGGAAACACCGTTAACCCGACGCCACTAGCGCGGGAATATCCGACCTCCAACTTCGGTACGGTAACGTCTTTATTTCATTCAGGTTATCCATCTCATGAGCGAATCTTTTGCTGAACTTTTTGAGCAGAGTCTTGCCAAGCAAGATCTGCGTACTGGCGCCATCATCACGGGCACAGTAGTTGATATCAACGACGATTTTGTCATCGTCAATGCCGGGCTGAAGTCGGAAGGCGTGATTCCGTGCAACCAGTTTCGTGATGAAAACGGCGACATCGAGGTTACTGTTGGTGACGAGGTTGAAGTAGCCCTCGATGCGGTTGAAGACGGTTTCGGAGAAACACGTCTGTCCCGCGAAAAGGCCAAGCGCAACAAGGCCTGGATCAAGCTCGAAGCAGCCCATGAAAATGACGAGATCATTACCGGCCAGATTAGCGGTAAGGTCAAGGGTGGCTTCACTGTTGAAATTGATACGATTCGTGCTTTCCTGCCAGGTTCACTGGTGGATGTTCGCCCGGTTCGCGATACAACCTATCTGGAAGGCAAGCCACTTGAATTCAAGGTGATCAAGCTTGATCGCCTGCGCAACAACGTCGTGGTATCACGTCGTGCCGTTGTAGAAACCGAATACAATGCCGAGCGTGAAGAACTGTTGGCGAACCTGCAGGAAGGCCAGACAGTCAAGGGTATCGTCAAGAACCTCACCGATTACGGCGCATTTGTTGACCTTGGTGGCATCGATGGGTTGCTGCATATCACTGATATGTCCTGGAAGCGCATCAAGCACCCGAGCGAGATCGTCAATGTTGGCGATGAAATTGATGTCAAGGTACTGAAGTTCGACAAGGAACGTAATCGCGTTTCACTTGGCCTGAAGCAACTCGGTTCGGATCCGTGGGTCGATATTGCGCGCCGTTATCCGGAAGGCTCACGCCTGTTCGGCAAGGTCACCAATATTGCCGATTATGGTTGCTTTGTTGAAATCGAAGACGGTGTTGAAGGCCTGGTGCATGTTTCTGAAATGGACTGGACCAACAAGAATATACATCCGTCCAAGGTGGTCCAGCTGGGTGAAGAAGTTGAGGTCATGGTGCTGGATATCGACGAAGAGCGTCGCCGTATTTCCATGGGTATGAAGCAGTGCCAGCCGAACCCGTGGGAAGACTTTGCAGCCAATTTCAACAAGGGTGACAAGGTTTCCGGTCTTATCAAGTCAATTACTGACTTCGGCATCTTTATCGGCCTTGATGGCGGTATTGATGGCCTGGTGCACCTGTCGGATATTTCCTGGAATATCCCGGGTGAAGACGCTATACGTAATTACAAGAAAGGCGAAGAACTGGAAACAGTCGTGCTTTCCGTTGACCCTGAGCGTGAGCGTATCTCCCTGGGCGTCAAGCAACTGGAGAAGAACCCCTTCTCCAATTATGTCGCTGAGCACGCCAAGGGCAGCATTGTTAAGGGTATCGCGAAGGAAGTTGATGCCAAGGGTGCTGTAATTGAACTTGAAGAAGGCGTTGAAGGTTATCTGCGTGCCTCCGATATTGCACAGGATCGCATCGAAGATGCCCGTACCGTGATTAACGAAGGTGATGAAGTAGAAGCCAAGTTTGTTGGTGTGGATCGCAAGAATCGCACGATTACTTTGTCTATCAAGGCGAAGGATGTTGACGATGAAGCCGCCGTACTGCAGGATTACAGCAGCACCGGCGATTCCATGAAGACAACATTGGGTGATATCTTCAAGGAACAAATCGATAATAACGATTAATCGTTCTGCCCGGCTGTCAGAGTGACAGCCGGGCAATTGATTAAGTATCTGAAATGGGGCGCGATAATAATGACAAAATCAGAACTCATTGAAATACTTGCGCGCAAGCAGAATCAACTTCCTTATAAAGATGTTGAGCTTGCTGTCAAGGCTTTGCTTGAGCAAATGAGTCAGTCGCTGGCAACGGGTAATCGCATTGAGATTCGCGGATTCGGCAGTTTCTCGTTGCATTATCGCCCACCACGCATCGGTCGAAACCCGAAGACCGGTGAATCAGTCGCGCTTGCAGGTAAACATGTACCACACTTCAAGCCTGGTAAGGAGTTGCGCGAGCGGGTCAATGACGCTGCTTCTGAGTACCAGATTCGGGAAGCATAGCGAGTATAATAATCATTATTACTGGCAATGACATGAACAGGATTTCGCGGGGAGTGCTGATATGTCGCGAGTGGCTGGGTATATCACCCTCCTTGTAATACTTCTTGTCGTACTGTTCTTCAGTCTATTGAATGCAGAGGCAGTTGATCTCAATCTGCATTTCATCACTATTCGCAGGCCTCTGGCCCTGTATCTCGTAATTGCATTGTTCCTGGGAGTCATACTGGGGCTGCTGGCTGGTTTGCCTGCCCAGATTCATAGTCGCCGCGAGGCATCCGGGTTGCGCCGAAAACTGCGTGCAACTGAAACTGAAATCAAGAACCTGAGAAATATGCCTATCAAGGATGAGCACTGAGATGCTCGAATTGCTGTTTCTGTTGCTCCCCGTTGCGGCAATTACGGGCTGGTATTTCGGTCGACGAGAGCGAAGTGCCCCCCGTGCAAGCACAACAAATCTCGCCTCTGACTATTTTCGTGGTCTGAATTATCTTCTCAATGAAGAGCCTGACAAGGCAATAGAAGTGTTTATCCAGATGGTTGAAGTGGATAACGAGACGGTTGAAACACACCTTGCTCTTGGCAACCTGTTCCGCCGTCGAGGCGAGGTCGACAGGGCGATCCGGATCCATCAGAACATCATCGCCAGACCCGTGTTAAGTCACCAGCAGCGGTCACTGGCCCTGTACGAACTGGGACAGGACTATATGAGCGCGGGTCTGCTCGATCGGGCAGAAAACCTGTTTGGTGAACTTGTTGAAACGGGTGATTACCGCGTACAGGCATTGTCACGCTTGCTGGAAATCTATGAGCAGGAAAAGGACTGGCAAAAAGCGGTCAGCGCTGCTACGCATTTGCAGCAGATAACCGGCAAGCCGGCAAACAAGGTCGTAGCGCAATATTATTGTGAACTGGCAGAGGAGGCTGTGCTAAACGCTGATGATAAGGCAGCGATCCGGTTATTGAAAAAAGCACATAATGTTGAAAAAGATTGCCTGAGGGCAACCCTGATCGAAGCAGATATTGCGATGACAGCAAGGCAGTGGGCCCGGGCAATCAAGCAACTGCAGGTGATTACTGCAGATGATTTCCAAATCCCTGAAGTGCTGGACAAGCTGGAACTGTGTTATCGATCGCTGGGCAGGTTGGACGAATTTCTCGCATATCTTGAAAAATTACAGGCCAACCCTGATAACATTGAAGCGATGTTGCGTTATTCTGCGATACTCCATGAACAGTCAGGTCAGCGGACGGCAATTGACTACATTATTTCCCAGATGAAGCAAAGACCCAGTGTGAGAGGGCTGGAGCGCCTGATCAAGTACCACCTTGAAAACACTGAGGGACAGGCACGCAACAATATGCAGATACTCTATGACCTGATTAATGCCCTCATGGTCAAACGTTTTGGCTACAAATGTAATGCC
>JASFME010000048.1:0-12097 GCA_050117725.1 Granulosicoccaceae bacterium
GCACCCTTTCTGCATCCAGCGCCGTATCGATGAGTTCCCGGATACTGTGCCATGCCAGTTCCCAGCCGATCTTCACGATCATGACGGCAACGCCGACTGCGGCAATCGCATCAAGGTATTCGAGGCCGGCCATTGCGCCGAGCACACCCACGAAGACGATGACTGAGGAGATGGCATCACTGCGACTGTGCCAGGCATTGGCGCGTAATAACCTGGAACGCATCTTTTTTGCCGCGTGCATCGTGTAGTGATATATCGCTTCCTTGGCGAAAATCGATATCGCCGCCACGACCACGGCCAAGATCCCCGGGTGCAGCAGGCGTTCCGGTTCAAACAGGCGGGCTACTGCATCCCAGGCAATACCGACGGCGACGAGAATGAGTGAGGCACCCAGGCCAACGGTCATCACGGTTTCGATGCGGGCATGACCATAGGGATGTTCTTCATCGGCCGCCTGGCTGGCATGCCGGGCGGCATACAACACCATGAAATCAGTGGCCAGGTCGGACAGCGAGTGAATACCGTCGGCAATAAGCGCCTGGGAGTGGGAAACATAACCCACCGCAATCTTTGCCACGCCCAGCAGAAAATCAACCAGGCTGCCGATCAGGGTGACACGACGAATCGTGGCGTAACGCGGGTCGTGTTCGTCAGGCATTGGCGCTGGATGTATATGGCTTTGTGCCATGTTTATTGTTCTCCGACCCTTACCGTGATGATGACTTCGTCATCCTGCTCTTTTGTTTCTGTTACCTGGTGACCATTGATGCGACACCACGCCGGTATATCATTCAGGGCGCCGGGGTCAGTACAAATCACCTCGAGTGTATCCCCTGCCTCCAGTGTTGCCACCCTGTCCTGGGTACGAATTACCGGCATCGGGCAAATCAGGCGGCGTGCGTCGAGGGTATGATGGGCCATAACACCTTCTTTATCCTTGTATAGACACGTTTACACGTGCCAGTTTTCCGGTATCTGGTTCGGCGCTAAAGGCTCGACATCAATCTGCCGACTCACACCCTGTGTGTTTGTGATCTCGACCGTTACCTTGTCCGCCATGCGGCCCTGACTGTAGCGTGCCGCGATGCGCGCGGCAAACTCAAGGTCATCGTCTGTCGGTTTACCATCTACCAGCACGAGTGGCCCGGCATGACTGACGGTTTTGATACTGGCAAACTGCTTGCGATAACCGGACAGGAAATTGTTCTCGCCTTCTTCACGGCCGACGATCAACTTGTAGTGTTTGGCGGGGCGAATATGACGGCCAACCTTGAGTAACATGATGTCATCAAGCTCGTAATCACGATCACCGCGCGCTTCCCACAGGTCGACAAACTTTTTCGAATACTGTTCATCGGTGAGGAAACAGCAACCACCGGCCGGCTGCGCATAATCTTCAAAGCCCATTTGCCCGGCCATGGCCATTTGCGGCTTGCGGGTACGACCGCTCAGGTCATGCAGTTTTTCACGATCAACCCAGCCTTCACGTTCCGGCAGGGTCTCCGGTAACAACTTTGCGCACAACGGCCGCAACAGGCGATCACCGGCCCCGGATTCACGCGCCACCACGGGCATTGTGTCCTTGCGTTGTGACATCGGTCGCTGGCCGATCACCTCGCCGGTAATGATGAAGTCAAAACCGTTTTTGTCGATCCATTCCTGCGCCTTGCGCACCATGAACCCCTTGCAGTCAAGGCACGGGTTCATGTGCGCGCCGTAACCATGCTTCGGGTTGATGACGATGTCCTTGTATTCTTCGATCACATCGACAATGTGCAGCTTGATGCCAAGCTGTTCCGCAACCCACAGTGCGTTATTGCGTTTCGGCTTGTTACGATCCTTTTTGCGGATCGCATGGGTATGGCCTTCCACGCAAAAGCCGGTGAAGAAATTAATCCCCTCGACATGGATACCCTGATCCATGATGGTCCTGGCAGCGAGCATGGAATCGAGTCCACCGGAAATAAGGGCAGCAGCCTTGCGTTGTCTGGTCATACGAAAATTCGAAATCTGTTCAGGGAAAGGGCGGGAATTATAGCAAACTGTGCCGCCCTGCGAGTGAACCCGGCCCGGAATATGCTATCTATATGAATATGACATCATATTTTCTGAAAACAACGCTGAGCCGGCGCGCCGAGCAGGCGCTTGCCGCGCGCCAGGCACCGCTACGGCTGGAACTCGAGCTGTTCTTCAGCTGCCTGATCCGCAAACAGCTGCGGGTGGTCGAGACACATCACCGTGATGTCCTGCCGCTCGACTGCGCTGACAGCCGCCTGGAACCGGCTTTTCGGCCGGTGATGACGCATACCTGCAGTTTCGACGCACCGCACAGCCTCGAATCCTTCCCGCTTGCACGCCCGGATGCTTTCCGGCCCCGCTGGCTGCGACTTGATTACAAGAATGGCCAGTGGCTGGGCGAATTTGGCTATTAACCGGGCACCTCATGATCTTGCGGCCGTGACAGGCTATACTTGCGCGCCTGTTAAACATCCATACACATATTAATAAGGAATATCCCCGTGACAACCGGTGCCGAAAGCCGTCCCGCTGCGGATGTGAGTACATTTTACGGCCTGATCAGCGCCCTGCAGGCATTCTGGGCCGAGCAGGGTTGCGCTGTCCTGCAGCCACTCGATATGGAAGTCGGCGCCGGCACCTTCCACCCCGCGACCTTTCTGCATGCGATCGGCCCGGAGCCCTGGCGCGCGGCCTATGTGCAGCCTTCGCGCCGTCCCACCGATGGCCGCTACGGCGAGAACCCGAACCGCCTGCAGCATTACTACCAGTTCCAGGTCGTGCTGAAGCCGTCGCCGGCCAATATCCAGGAGCTGTACCTCGACTCGCTGCGCCTGCTCGGCTTTGACCCGCTCGTACATGATATCCGCTTCGTCGAGGACAACTGGGAATCACCGACGCTCGGTGCCTGGGGGCTGGGCTGGGAGGTCTGGCTGAACGGCATGGAAGTCACCCAGTTTACCTATTTCCAGCAGGTCGGCGGACTCGAATGCCGGCCGGTCATGGGCGAGATCACCTATGGCCTCGAGCGGCTCGCCATGTACCTGCAGGGCGTGGGCAGTGTCTATGACCTGGTCTGGTCAAAAAGTGAGCAGGGCACCATCAGTTATGGCGATGTGTTCCACCAGAACGAGGTCGAACAATCCACGTACAACTTCGAGCAGGCCGATGTCGAGGCGCTGTTTGTCTGGTTCGATACCTGTGAGCGGGAGAGCCAGCGCCTGATCGAGGCCGGCCTGCCCTTACCGGCCTACGAACAGGTACTCAAGGCCTCGCATACGTTTAACCTGCTCGATGCCCGCCACGCCGTTTCCGTAACCGAGCGCCAGGCCTATATCCTGCGCGTGCGTGCGCTGGCCCGTGCCGTGGCACAGGCCTATTTTGATGCCCGCGAGGCACTCGGCTTCCCGATGTGTGATGAGCCAACTTCAGCAGGAGCAGGACAATGACCGATACCCATACCCTGCTGGTCGAAATCGGCACCGAAGAACTGCCGCCCAAGGCCCTGTTACGCCTGTCCGAAGCCTTGACCGGTGGCATCTGCCAGGGACTCAAGGACGCCGGCCTTGCCTTCGGCAGCGTCAGACCGTATGCAAGTCCGCGCCGCCTGGCCGTACAGATCGAAAATTTGCAAACCTGTCAGGCCGATCGCGAAGAAACGCGCCGCGGCCCGGCCCTGACCGCCGCGTTTGGCGAGGATGGTTGCCCGACCAGGGCCGCCGAGGGCTTTGCCCGTTCCTGTGGCGTCAGCGTCGAGGAACTGGAACGGCTCGAAACCGGCAAGGGTGCCTGGCTCAGCTACACCCTGCAGCAAGCCGGGCAACCGACCAACGTGCTTGTTCCCGACATCGTCCGCCACGCGCTCGACAAGCTGCCGATCCCGAAACGCATGCGCTGGGGTGCCGGCGAAGCGGAGTTTGTCCGACCCGTGCACTGGGTTGTGCTCATGTTCGAAGACAAGGTCATCGATACCGAGATCCTTGGGGTGAAATCGGGCAACACGACCTATGGTCACCGCTTCCATCACCCGGTGGCGATGTCGTTGTTCGAGGCCGATGCCTATGCGCCATTGCTCGAATCACAGGGCCATGTCATCGCCGATTTTGCCGTGCGCCGCGAGGCCGTGCGTGCCCAGGTCGAGGAGATTGCCGTCAAACACAATGGCAAGGCAATTATCGATGCAGAGCTGCTTGACGAGGTGACCGCCATGGTGGAATGGCCGGTGGCCGTGCTCGGCAATTTCGACAGACGCTTTCTCGACGTCCCGGCCGAGTGCCTGATCAGCTCGATGAAGGGCCATCAGAAATACTTCCATATGCTCGATGCCGGCGGCGCCCTCATGCCGCACTTCATCACCGTCAGCAACATCGAGAGCAAGGATATCGACAAGGTGCGCGAGGGTAATGAACGCGTGATCCGGCCGCGCCTGACCGATGCCGAATTCTTCTGGCAACAGGACCGCAAGCACGCGCTGGCCGACTCGCTCGATAAACTCAGGGACGTGATTTTCCAGAAGCAGCTGGGCAGCCTGTATGACAAGGCGACGCGCATCAGCGCGCTGGCCGGCAACATAGCCACATCGCTGGACAGTGACCCCAGGGCCGCACAACGCGCCGGGCTGCTCGCCAAGTGTGATCTGCATTGCGAGATGGTCTACGAGTTCCCGGAACTGCAGGGCATCATGGGCCGTTACTATGCGCAGCATGATGGCGAAGGTGATGTGGTCGCGCATGCCATCGAGCAACATTACTGGCCGCGGTTTGCTGGTGACAACCTGCCAGAGCATGCGGTCGCGCAAAGCGTTGCCCTGGCCGACAAGCTCGACACGCTTGTCGGCATCTTTGGTATCGGTCTGCCGCCCAGCGGCGACAAGGACCCGTTTGCCCTGCGCCGCGCCGCGCTCGGTGTGCTGCGTATCCTGCTTGAACTCGATCTCGACCTTGATGTGCATGATTTGATCGAGCAGGCAGCAACGGCTTACCAGCAGGCCGGTGTGACACTCAACGACAACACAGCAGATGAGGTATTCGACTTCATTCTCGATCGCCTGCCCGTGTACTACGCCAACCAGGACTTTGCCCACGATGTCATCGACAGCGTGATCAGCCTGCGGCCGCGCCGCCTCAATGATCTCGATCACCGCCTGCGCGCCGTGGCCGCCTTTATCGAACTGCCGGAAGCAACCAGCCTGGCCGCCGCCAACAAACGTATCGGCAATATCCTGAAGAAGACCGCCGTGCCGTTGGCCGAACAACCCGACCCGGCCCTGTTTACGGAAGACGCTGAACGCGCCCTGGCTGCCAGTCTCAAGGCTATGACCGCCAGGGTCATACCGCTTATCGAGGCACGTGATTACACGACCGCGCTGACCCTGCTCGCCGGGCTGCGCGATGACGTCGATGCGTTTTTTGACAATGTCATGGTCATGGCCGACGATGAAAAGGTACGCAACAACCGGCTTGCCTTGCTCGCTACACTGCATGCGCTGTTCCTGCGCATTGCCGACCTGTCGCGTTTGCAGGGTTAACCAGAACAAGGAGTGTACGGCGTGAGTAACCCGGATTCCTATGACAACATGCTTGCCGCGGTGCAGGCCTTTCACGACAAGCATGACTTCCAGGCCACCGGTGGTGAGGAGCTCACCTACCGTGTTGCACTCATGTCCGAGGAACTCGGTGAAATTTCCGCCGCCGTGACCAAGGGCAAGGATGCTGAGCAACTGGCCGAGGAATGTGCCGACCTGTATATATTACTGCTGGGCACGGCGATCTCGGCAGGCTTCGATCTGAAACAGGCATTCTGGCAGAAGATGAACAAGATCATGCAACGCGATTCGAAAATGATTAACGGTCGCATCCGGGTCTCGGAATTCAGGGACTGAGCATGAAAATTGTCATCCTGGATCGCGATGGTGTCATCAACAAGGACTCGGATGAGTACATCAAATCCACCGCTGAGTGGCAGCCGTTACCCGGCAGCATCGAGGCTATAGCGCGGCTCAGCAATGCCGGCTTCCACGTTGTCGTCGCCACCAACCAGTCCGGTATCGCGCGCAAGCTTTTCGACCTGCAGACCCTTAATTCCATGCACAACAAAATGCAGCGGCTGGTTGCCGAACACGGTGGCAACATCGACGCGGTGTTTTTCTGCCCGCACGGCCCGAACGACAACTGCGATTGCCGCAAGCCGAATACCGGCCTGTTAACCGAAATTGCCAGACGCTTTGGCACCAGCCTGCAAGGCGTCCCCTGCATCGGTGACGCCTACCGCGATATTGAAGCGGCCCGTGCCGTCGGCGCACTGCCAATCCTCGTTCGCACCGGCAAGGGTACACAAACACTGTACAACACCGATAACAACCTTGAAGGCGTGCCGGTTTTCTGTGATCTGAATGAGGCGGTTAACGCGATACTTGCCGGCGAACTGCCGCTATATCAATAACCATGCTGTTCCTGCGCGCCACGCTGTTCTCTGCCGGCATGATTGTTTCGACAATCATCTTTGCCTTGTTGTGTCCCCTGACCATAGTGTTCCCGTTTACCGTTCGCTATCGCTTTATCAGCCAATGGCGTCACTTTAACCTGTGGCTGGCAAAAACCGTGTGTCACATTGACTATGAAATTGCTGGTATCGAAAACCTGCCTGACGAACCGTCTATCGTGTTTTGCAAACACCAGTCTGCCTGGGAAACCCTGGCGATAGCCCGCTTCCTGCCGCCGCATGTCTGGGTCCTGAAACGTGAACTGCTGTGGGTACCGTTCTTTGGCTGGGGGCTGGCGATGCTTAAACCGATCGCGATCGACCGCGCGGCCGGGCGGCGTGCCGTAAAACAGATTATCGCGCAAGGTAAACAGCGGCTGGCCGATGGCCAGTGGGTTGTGGTATTTCCGGAAGGCACACGGGTCGCGGCCGGACAGCAAAAAAAGTTTGGCATCGGCGGAGCCATCCTCGCCGAGGCCAGTGGCGCGCCGGTCGTGCCGATTGCGCATAATGCCGGCTACTTCTGGCCTCGCCGCCAGTTCATCAAGCAGCCGGGGACTGTCAAGGTCGTCATCGGCAAACCGATTGCAACACGGGGTCGCAAGGCTGCCGACATCAATGCCGAGGCAGAAAACTGGATTAACGATACGGTGGCGCAACTTGGCGCCAGCAGCTAAACGTCGAGATTACTCACCGACAGGGCGTTTTGCTCGATAAAGTCACGGCGCGGTTCGACCTGGTCACCCATGAGCGTGGTGAACAATTCATCGGCTGCCACGGCGTCTTCAATCTGCACCTGCATGAGTCGGCGGGTCTCGGCATTCATCGTGGTTTCCCACAACTGGTTCGGGTTCATTTCGCCCAGGCCCTTGTAGCGCTGGATATTCTGACCTCGACGCGCTTCACTCATCAGCCACTCGACCGCCTGCCGGAAACTGTCAATCTCGAGACTGCGATCACCGCGCTGAATTTTCGCCCCTTCACCAATGAAGTCATCAAGCTGTTGACTCAATTCAACGATGCTGCGGTACTCGCCCGAGATGAAAAATTCATTGTTGAAGACATAGTCGTTCTGTACGCCATGCGTGGTGACCGTGAGTCTTGCCTGGCAACTTGCCTGTTTTTCATCCCACTCAATCTTGACACTGTACTGCTGGCCGTCGGCATCGGCTGCCAGTCTGACCAGCAGATCATCAAACCAGGCCTGTGTGGCTGCTTCATCGCGCAGGGCTTCTTCGTCGAGCGCCTTCATATCGAGCATCTTTGCCAGTGCCTGCGGATGAAAACGCTTTCCCAGACGACGGATTGTGGTTGTTACCGTTGTGTACTGACGCACCAGGCTTTCCAGTGATTCACCACTGATTGCCGGCGCGTCTGCATTGACGAACAACTGGGCATTATCGAGGGATTCCTGTATCAGGTAGGCCATCAGCTCTGCATCGTCCTTGACGTAACGTTCCTGCTTGCCCCGTTTAAGCTTGTACAGCGGCGGCTGCGCGATGTAGATATTGCCGCGCTCGATCAGCTCCGGCATTTGCCGGTAAAAGAAGGTCAGCAACAGTGTCCGGATATGTGAGCCGTCGACATCGGCATCGGTCATGATAATGATGCGGTGATAGCGTAACTTGTCCGGGTTGTACTCCTCGCGGCCCACGCCACAGCCCAGCGCTGTGATCAGCGTGCCGACTTCCGCCGAACTCAGCATCTTGTCGAAACGGGCCTTTTCCACGTTAAGGATCTTGCCCTTGAGCGGCAGAATCGCCTGGTACTTGCGATCCCGGCCCTGCTTGGCTGAACCACCCGCCGAATCACCCTCGACAATAAACAGTTCTGACAGCGATGGGTCTTTCTCCTGGCAGTCAGCAAGTTTGCCGGGCAGGCCGGCAACATCGAGCGCACCCTTGCGACGCGTCATCTCGCGCGCCTTGCGCGCCGCCTCGCGGGCACGGGCCGCTTCGACGATCTTGCCGACAATGGCCTTCGCATCGGCGGGTTTTTCCTGCAGGAAATCCTGCAGCTTTTCGTTCATGGTCGATTCGACCACGCCTTTGACTTCGCTTGAAACGAGTTTGTCTTTGGTCTGCGACGAAAATTTCGGATCCGGCACCTTGACCGACAGCACTGCGGTCAGCCCCTCGCGTGCATCATCGCCGGTGGTCGCGACCTTGGTCTTCTTGCCAATACCCATACTTTCTATGTAGTTATTAAGCGTGCGAGTCAGGCCGGTGCGGAAGCCGGACAGGTGGGTGCCCCCATCGCGCTGTGGAATATTGTTGGTAAAACAGAAGATGTTTTCCTGGTAGGAATCATTCCACTGCATGGCCAGCTCGACACTGATATCGTCTTTCTCGGTGACAAAGTAGAACACATTGTCATGCAATGGCGTCTTTTTGCGGTTCAGGTGCTCGACAAAGGCGCGAATACCCCCCTGGTATTCGAAAACATCCTGTTTCTCACTGCGCTCGTCGGTCAGTACAATGCGTACGCCGGAATTCAAAAAACTCAATTCTCTCAATCGCTTGGCGAGAATATCGTAATGAAACTCGGTGTCGGAGAAGATCTCGGTACTCGGCTTGAAACGCACTTCCGTGCCCGTGTCTTCGGCTTCACCCATCACGCTCAGCGGCCCTTGCGGCTCGCCCAGCACATATTCCTGCTGGTGGACCTTGCCATGGCGGCGAATCGTCAGGCGCAGGCTTTCCGAAAGCGCGTTGACGACGGACACACCAACACCGTGCAGACCACCGGAGACCTTGTAGGAGTTATCGTCAAATTTACCACCGGCATGCAGTACGGTCAGGATGACCTCGGCGGCAGAACGGCCCTCTTCTTCATGAATATCGACCGGGATCCCGCGCCCATCATCGGTAACTGTGACCGCGCCGTCGGTGTGGATGGTGACGCAGATTTCCGAGCAATGCCCCGCCAGGGCCTCATCGATGGAGTTATCGACGACCTCGAATACCATGTGGTGCAGACCCGTGCCGTCGTCGGTGTCGCCAATATACATACCGGGGCGCTTGCGCACCGCGTCCAGGCCCTTGAGGACCTTGATATTCGATGAATCGTAGTTGTCCTTGTTCATACTCGTATCCGTGTCTGTAACCTGCGCATTATACCACTTCTGCGCAGCGGAAGCGTCCCTGTTCCACGTGGAACAAACGCTGGCTGGCGGTCTTCACATCACTGAGCAGTCCTGCATCGGTGACCGTGACAAAAACCTGCGCACCTGTGTCGAGCAAGGCGTCGAGCAGCGTTTTAACATGGCGTACATCAAGTTCGGCGGTCAGGTCATCGACAAGCACGAGACAGGCCTGACCGGTGCGAGTGCTATACAACTGCGCCTGGGCCAGTGCCAGGGCCGCGACAAGCAACTTCTGTTGGCCGCGTGACAGACGCTCAACAGCCGGTTGACCATCAAACTGCAAAAGCAGGTCTGCGCGATGAGGCCCTGATTGCGTAAAGCGCCGGCGTTGATCACTGCGCAAATGAGTTGTCAAAACAGTCTGCAGTGGCTGGCTTGTGTCCCAGCCGGGGTTATAACGCAGCGTAATCGGCATATCGAGCAGGAGCGCGCAGGTTTGGATAAAGGCCTGCTCAAATGCCTGTAGATATGCGTGGCGATGGCCATGCAGGCCTTCAGCTGCGGCAACAAACTCGGGGTTCCAGTGATTGACCGGCTGGCGCTGGCGCAGGGCGGCATTGCGTTGCTGCAGAACACGCTGGTAGCGTTGCCAGGCGGTAAAAAACGCAGGTTCCACGTGGAACACGCCCCAGTCGAGGAATTTTCTGCGTGGTGCCGGCCCCCTGTCAACGAGTTCGAGACTTTGCTGGTTGATGAACTGCAGTGGCAAGATATGCGCGAGGTCAGCACTACGCTTGATGTCGCTGCCATCAAAGCGTATCCGACGCGAGGATAAGCTCATCTGGCAGGCGAGGCGATGCACCGAATCAGCCTGCAGCAACTCGGCGCGCAGCATGAATTCATTGTGACCGCCCTGGATCAGGGCATCGCGGCAACGGGTGCGAAATGAACGGCCACGGCCAAGCAGATAAATTGCCTCGAGCAGGCTGGTTTTGCCACTCGCATTTGGACCCGCAATGACATTGAGACCGGCAGCTGGCTCCAGCCTGGCCTGGGCAATGTTGCGCAGGTGATAAAGCTCAAGGCCGGTCAGCTGCATGAATTCGCAGGAACAAGAGATTTACAGGCGCATTGGCATGACAACGTAACGACAGGCATCGCTACCATCCGCCGTTAGCAGGCAACTGCTGTTCGCATCCGTGAAGCCAATCCTGACCTTGTCTTCGCTGATCGCATTGAGAGCATCCAGCAAGTAATTCACATTGAAACCAATCTCGAGTTCCGTAGCCGGGAAATCGACCTCGATTTCTTCCTCGGCTTCTTCCTGCTCCGGGTTGTTGGCAAATATACGAACCGTGTTCTCCGCGAACAGCAGGCGGATGCCGCGGTATTTCTCATTGGAGAGAATTGATGCGCGCGTAAGTGACTGTTTTAACGAATCTTTCTCAGCAACCATGAACTTATTGCTGGTCTCTGGCAAGACCCGTTGATAATCCGGGAAGCGCCCGTCAATCAGCTTCGAGGTAAAGACAAGCTCACCCACGCTCAGGGTCATATGATTGTTACCCACCCTTATTTCAACCAGGCTGTCATCATCCTCGAGCAAGCGCGCCAATTCCATGACACCCTTGCGCGGCAGGATAATCTGCCGGGGCTCACTAACGTCCAGTTTCAATGCCGTTTCACACAGGGCCAGGCGGTGACCATCGGTTGCCACGGCGCGCAACAGGTCAGGTGACAACTCCAGCATGAGTCCGTTCAGATAATAGCGCACATCCTGCTGCGCCATGGCAAACGCGGTATGGTCAATCAGATACTTCAGATCCTTTTGGGGCATGCTGAACTGTGTGCCTTCCTGGCTTGCATCTACGCTCGGGAAGTCACCGGCAGGCAGGGTGGCCAGGGTGAAGCGGCTGCGACCGGCGCGGATCACGGCGCGTTCCCCGTCCATGCTCAACTCGATCATGCTGCTCTCAGGCAAGGTTCGACAAATATCCAGAAATTTACGGGCCGGGACTGTGATTTCAGCGCTGTTGTCCGATTCCAGGGGGGCTGAAGCAAGCATCTCGACTTCGAGATCCGTACCGATCAGGGACAATTGCCCATTCCCGGTACGTAACAGTACATGGGAAAGGATAGGTAGCGTCTGGCGTCGTTCGACTACGCCACAAACGGTTTGCAAGGGCTTGAGCAGTGCTTCGCGTTGTATGATGAAGTTCATATCATCTAATCCTGTTTATATATTTTATTTAATATATATTTTTATTACTGTAGTTATTAGCCACCCACATTATTGTGGATAATTACATATTTTGATTATATTTTAGTAAGTTAACAGCATATTTATGACCTGTAATGCTGTGCTCTAGTCGTCCATAGCCTGTCTGTATTCTGTGGATAACTATACGAGTTATCCACAGCTATAATTTATTCATAAGTTATCCACATCAACTTGACAGGGTTCTCAACAGGTTGTTGTAGTCCTCGTTGATACGCATATCTGTCTCCCGCAGTTCG
>JASFME010000049.1:0-11993 GCA_050117725.1 Granulosicoccaceae bacterium
TTACAGGCGCTTGATCACCATATTATCGTAGCCAGAATACTCCGGCTCATCTTCCGGTTCGAGCCGTGACTTCTCCCGGCGTTCACTTATACGGCGTTCTGTGTTTTGCCAGGTGATATTTCGCCAGTTCAGAGCGCGTCGTTCATTACTGCCAGCGCGGTATTCATATTCACGCACACATACCCTGTGACCATTCAGTTTGCAGGTATGTAGTTTCTTCAGCGCTTTCCTGGCGAGCCTTTCGGAGTCCATTTCTACCAGACCGAAGTAGAGAGGTCCTTCCGCACGCAGTAATTTGACGATCCGGAATCTGGCCTTTTTGCCATAACCCTTGAAAAAACGCCTCAGGTCGCTGATGGTATCGTTAGATGTGAGATGGCCGATATACAACTCCATGTCAATGCACCCCCTATGCATTACGTCCGTTTCTGATCCAGCCTATCATAATCCGTCGCTGTGCTGCATCTCAGCGGCCAGGAAGTCGGCGGGCAGCTGTTCCCTGGCCAGCAGGGTGCAGGATTCGGTGTCCGGATCGAAGCAGATCAGGACCTCGCGACGCTCGATTTGACGCATGACCTGGGCTACACGAGTATCGAGCGGCACCTCGGTTGCACCGTAATCGGTGCCATCACGGGTGACAAATTCTTCGATAAGTAATTGAAGCGTAACGGGGCTTAGTTGTGAATGGGGAATTATCATAGTGACGTGATTATGCCAGAGCAGGCATGCGGCAGCGAACCATGGTATCAAGGCGCCTGAAAAGCTGCGAAAAAGGTCGACATATCAATAAGTTACGATAGTGGATATGTCGCACAAGGCAAAAACGGATAACAGAAGTTCTGCCGCATAGTCATGCTACCCAAGCCATTGAAAATTGTGGTCAAATGAGTGTCGGGTGCATGCTGGCCCGATATAGCCTATAAATATTACTAACATAGGGTTAATGAAGCCGGGGCCACTTGCGAGTACATTCATTAACATAACTCATTGAAATACGATGGAAGAATATGAGTACACCGGGCATGAAAATACTGATCGCAGACGACCATGAGCTTATCCGGCAAGGGCTGGAAAGGACACTGGTGGCGATGTCCGATGATGTGGACGTTGTCCATGCCGAGGACGGGCTTAGTGTGCTTGAGCAGCTCGAGCAGCATCGGGATGTTGACATCGTCTTGCTGGATTTATTTATGCCGAATGCCAATGGCTACGAACTGTTACGAAATATCTGTGATAGATACGGGTCTTTGCCGGTAATTGTTGTGTCAGCGGCCGAAGAACCGCAGTATATGCGTAAATCGATAGACTATGGTGCTGCTGGATTCATTCCAAAATCATCGTCCACGGATATCATGGTGAATGCGATTAAACTCGTCATGTCAGGCGGCATTTATATTCCGCACACCATGCACCTGCAATCACGTAATGTCCGGCGGCCGGTCAGTCGCAATACGCCGGACTACCAGTTGTCATTACAGGCCAGTGACAAACTGACTCGTCGCCAGAAAGAGGTTCTGGAATTACTTGCGCGAGGCAGTTCTAACAAGGATATCGCTCGCACACTTGGTTTGTCGGAACATACGGTAAAGATACATGTAACTGCCATACTGAAGCTGCTCAATGCCACGAACAGAACAGAGGCAGTAATTATAGCCCAGCGTCTTGGCGTCATTGATGGTGACAGTATCCATTAGAGGATGAATTCAAGTGTCAGTCCTCAGACATAATAGCAATATCTGAATAAATTGATGAAGCTGAGACTCAATGATTGGGGGATTACTGCACGCGTATTTTTTCTCGCACTGGTGCCAGTAATCCTGGTGACCTTTGTTCTTGGTTTTTACATTATCAATTCCCGAACTGAAGATCTTGTTAACGAGATATCAAACAAGGGGCAGGTTATCGCCAGCAGCCTTGCCTCGGCATCCGAGTTTGGTGTAGTAACAGAAAATGTTAACAGCTTGCATAGAATCGTCCAGTCAGTACGACGTGATGCAGATGTGATACGGATTGCGATTTATGATGCCAGAAACCAGGCTATCTATGTATCCGACAAAGGGCTAACGGCTGATGAAACAGCAACATATTTTCCGCAAGAATTCATAGCAAATATTTACAGATCAGATCTGGCGCCGGATGAGTTTACTGAACCCGGCTGGGGGGAACACGTTATTCCAGAGCCCAGAACCATTGGCTATGTAAAAGTCACCTTGTCAGGTATGCCGTTCGTCGATAGGCAGAACACGATCATACGTAACAGTCTGGTGATTTCTCTGGTTGGACTTCTATTAAGCCTGTTATTGGCAATCCTGATTTCTCGGGGTGTAACCATGCCCATCAAGCATTTGATGACGGCAGTATCCTTCCTGCGTAAAGGCGTATATTCAACTCGTATATCAAGGAAAACCGGTGGTGAACTCGGAGAATTGCAGGACGGCATTAACAATATGGCGGAGGAAATCGAGGCTTCGCATAAAAATCTTGAGCAGCGCGTAGAAAAAGCAGTGCGGCGTTATAAAGAGTCGATAAGTGAGCTACAGAATAAAAACTATGATCTGCAGATAGCACGTCGCGCCGCTATGCGTGCCGGCGAGGTAAAATCAGAGTTTCTGGCAAATATGAGCCATGAAATACGTACTCCTCTTAATGCCATTATTGGTTTTAGCCGCCGTCTGAAGAAAACAGCCGTGAGCCATGAACAGGTCGAGTATGCACATACCGTTACCAGTGCGGCAAACCAGTTACGCAGTGTTATTGATGACATATTGAACTTTTCCAAGCTTGAGTCGGGCAAGATGGATATTAAGCCAGTTGATATCGATCTTCGCTATGTGCTCGAAGATGTGATTGCCATGATGAGTGGTGCGGCGCACGAGAAGAAGCTTGAACTCGTCTTGCTGGTTGATTCTGATGTCCCACAGGCTATTCGTGTTGATCCAGACAGACTCCGCCAGATTTTGACCAATCTCGTCAATAATGCGATCAAATTCACGGATGCGGGTGATGTTGTAGTACATGTCTCCATGTCAGCAAGCCACCATAGTGCAAGCATGATCAGACTCGCCGTAACTGACAGTGGCGTAGGGATAGACGAACAAGAGCAAGCCAAACTGTTTAAACCATTTACCCAGGCCGATATGTCATCAACCCGCAGATTCAGTGGAACCGGTCTGGGGCTAGTGGTTTGCAAGCGCATTATTGATATGATGAATGGAAACATCTGGTTGAAAAGCAAGAAAGGTGCGGGCACGACCTTTTATGTGGATATACCGCTCGACCACCGTACACCAATTGATGATGCGGGTGATGATGCCCTGGCCGGTTATTCTGCCTTGCTGTTCGACCCGCATTTATACTCACGACGCGCATTACGAAACAGTCTCGTGCATATGGGGGTCAATACCTATACCGCGGCAAGTCAACAGACACTGGAATCGATGTTGTCTGGCGACGATAGTGATGCTTATTATGATGTCTTGATCATATCTATGCCCGCATCTGAAGATTCTTCGAATATCTCCACACGAATCCTGCCGATTGTAAAAAAATATTACCATGGTCCATTATTTATATTGACCAGCGATGAGGAATATACGGCATCCTGCCTTGCCAGCCATGAATCGAGGACCGTCATTGCATTGAAACCAGTCAGGAACGAATCATTGCGACAGGAATTATTGAAGATATTCGGCCTGAATATCCCCCGCGAGATTGAGCATGAGACAGGGCAATCTATACAGGACAAGTTGCAGGGTATGACCAGGCTACTGGTTGCTGAAGATAATGACTTTAACAGGCTGTATATTACTCGCCTGCTCGAGGACCATGGCATTACTGCTGATTGCGCTGTTAATGGCCAGCAAGCTGTAGATATGGCTTTGCATAACAGCTATGACATGATCTTGATGGATGTGCATATGCCGGTTATGGATGGAATCGAAGCGGCGTCACGTATCCGTCAAGAACTTGTCGACAATCCTCCTGTTATTGTGGCAGTTACAGCTGATGTATTCGCAAATAAAAACATGGAATTGCTTGAAAATGGTTTCAGTGAATGCCTGCTCAAACCTATCGATGAGGAAATGCTGATCGATACCATCAGCAATGTCGGTGTTCATGATGTCCCCTTTGTTACTGACAATACAGTACCTGCAGTCGCGGGTGGCGGGAAAGGTTCAACCTTGCTAGACGATGTCCGGCATATCCCATCTGATTTGCTGGAAAAGCTTGTCCAGGAATTGCCCGAGCACGTTGCCGCCATTCAGTATCATCTTGAACAGTCTGACATTAAGGCTTTGCGCGACCGACTGCATATGTTTCTCGGGGTATGTAGCTACTTTGGTATCACCGATCTGGAAAGGTCAATCAGGGCTCTGCAACTGGCCGCCAGAAATGACGATTTAACACATGCCGATGCAAAGATAAAGTATATTAATTCTATTATTCAAAGACTTGAGAAAGAATGGCATGCAGAAATAGCCAGGCAAGATACTATAAACGCGTGAGGCAATGGATATTTTCGATTTTAGCCAAAAAGCAGGATAATATACTTTGAATTGTATATATCGCAGGACTACGAACTGCGATACTTGCAAATATCCGGTAATGGCGACATGGAGAGTCAGCTCGTACTGTCCTTGTAATCAAGAAAAAGTCATTTCCAAGGTGAATAATGTTGTACCGCTGTAGAAGTTCATTGGCCGGGTTTGTGGCGGCTTTACTGGTTTATACTACCCCATCCCCGGCAGATGAGCTTGTTTCTGAGCAGTCCCTGTTCGAGGCATTGCCAATTGTTTCTGCTACACGTATACCCCAACAGACGCGAGATCTGCCGGTAGCTATCACTGTCTTTACACGTGATGAAATTGCTGCCAGTGGCGTAACTGATGTTCCCGATATTATCCGTCTTGTGCCAGGCTTCCGGGTAGGGAAGGTTACTGGTAATTACTATTCTATAGCAGGGCATGGTACAGGTGATCAGTATAGCCGGCATTTGCAGATCCTCATTGATGGCCGGCCGATTTTTTCACCATTTCTCAGTACAGTAGATTGGTCCGCCATCCCAATAGCGATTGATGACATAGAACGCATTGAGGTCATGCGCGGCCCGAGTGCTTCGGTATATGGCGCTAACGCTTTTAACGGCGTGATTAATATCGTTACTAGTCGTCCGGTTGAGCAGCGTGGCCTGTACGTACGGACCTTGCACGGTGAGCGCGATACCGGGGGCGCACTTGTCAGGTATGGCTTTAGAACAGAAAATATCGACCATGTTTTGAGTCTGAATTACCGTGATGATGAAGGTTTTGCTTCGCTGCATGATGGACGCCGTTTTGCCAAATTGTTTTATCGTGGCAATCTGCAACTCGATATCAATAACGAAATCGATGTCCAGGCAGGATTTGCCGACGGATTTGGTGAAGAGCCGGAGTATGATCCGGCTATCATTCCTGAGCGTGAGAGGTATAACCGATCGAACTTCCAGTACCTGAACTGGACGCATGCTTTTGATAATGGCGACGATATGCAACTGCGCCTCTATCATAATTATGAGAATGTTGATGACAGCTATAACACAGCACTGTTATCTGAAGTATTTATGGTGCCGCCGGCTGCTATCCCGTTATTTTTCGCCGGGCAACCCGACCAGACAGTCAATTTCGGATTTTTATTTGGTACAACTCGTCGTCTGGGAGTTGAATATCAGCGCAGCTATAACTTCAGTAACCTGAAATTGCTCTGGGGTCTGGCGGTTACTCACGATGTTCTCGAGAGTAAATATCTTATCTATGGCAAGGAGCGCAGCGAAGAGTCCAGCCAACAGTTGTTCGGTTCGATGGAGTGGTACGTGATGCCGGATTTGAGTCTGAATGCCGGCGCTATGCTGGAGCATACTAATGGCATCAATCCGCGATTATCTCCTCGTATATCGCTGAATTATCATCTGAATGAAAATCATACTTTCAGAATCGCTGCGGCCAGGGCCTACCGCATGCAGACCGCTTATGAAAAAGACGCACTGGTCGTGGCGCAGTTCGAGGATGGCTCTGTTTTCGATGTTGTTTTCGATTACCGTAATATGAATCAACCGGAAAATGTCAGTTCTTTTGAAATTGCACATGTTTCCAATTACCCGCAACAATATTTGAGTTTTGATTGGCGTATCTACAAGGAAAGATATAATGATGTCCTGGCTTCGTTGAAAGACCTCGCCTATTCTGAGCCATTTTTTAATGATGCCGAAATCGCTGCCGATGCGGGGCACTATGATGTGAAAGGTTTTGAAATACAGGCCAAATACAAACCCTCTGCACAGGATTTTATTGCTATCCAGTACAGTTATGCGGAAATCGAGGGTGTCGTGCGAGCACAGTTCAACCCGCCAGACTCTCGTGATCTGCGCAATGGCATGCCGAGAAATATGTTCAGTTTCATTGCCAGCAAATCATTGCCGTGGGGTATGCAAGGCAGCATGGTTTACTCCAAGGTGGGCGAATCACGCTGGTACGGGCTTGGTGACAGCTTGCCACGTTATGACCGCCTTGATGTGCGATTGGCAAAGGATTTCCGTGTCGGGGGTACAGACGCACGTGCAGAACTGCTGGTGCAAAATGTGCTGGATGACAATTATCAGGACTTTGCCCGATACAATATCGCCGAGTCAGTCGTTTTATTGCGCCTGAATATTTGGCAGCATTGACAGCCACGGTTGCGGCGTGCAACGCGATAGTTTGTTGTTATTTCTGATGGTGTTTGCATGTTCAATGTACAGGTTGATGATCATCGAAAATGCAAGTGAATCAGTTTGTGCCAGGCAGTTGTTTCGGGATATACAAAGACAGTAATTGCCCGGGCGCGTCAACAATCTCGTCCCAGTGTTTTACATTAAATTTAATCACGGCCACGCCGCAGGTTGGCACGTTGGTGATGTCAGCACCGGCCAGTCGATTAACAACATCTGTCAGGGCGGGATTGTGGCCAACCAACATGACTGAGTCATGACGATCATCCGTATGCTTGATGATGGCAAGCATCTTCTGGCTGTCCGCAGCATAGAGAGCCTCCTCGTATTCGATATGATCGACGGGGTAGGCGAGTGCCATTGCCAGCTGTTGTGCCGTGACGTGTGCCCGCAGGGCGGGGCTGCTGATGATGTGCGAGGGTGAGATACCCTGGCTGGCAAGCCAGGCGCCCATACGCGGTGCATCACGTTTGCCGCGTTCGTTCAAAAGCCTGTCGAAATCGGCCAGTGACGGGTCATGCCAGCTGGACTTGGCATGTCGGGCCAGGAGCAAGGTCTTCATCGATATACCGCCCTTATTAAAAAAACAGTCTGCTTTTCCTGCATTATAGAGAAATCAACGGCCTGGCCAAATAACTTCAGGCTGGTCATGACAATTGGTTATCTGAAATTCATAAAACTGTCACGGTACTGGCACAACTAACCGCGAGTATGCACACAAGACAGGAATGCGACAGTGCGCCACGGGGGTGGCTTATGAATCTCTACATATCAGAATGTTTCGATGACACCGCGATGCTCATGTCTGAAAATGGTCAGCTGGTTGCCATGTTCGACAGCCTTGAGGAAGCGCTCGAAGAATGTGCCGAATGGATCGAGATAAATGCCTATTACGCCGACCACAGCGAAATATATATCGATTAGAGCACGTCTTGCTTATCCAGCACACTTGGAACTGGATGACATAGTAAATTGTGAACACGAGAATTCGTGGTTCGCACTCTGTGTGCATTTACCAGCGGTGATTTTTCGCTCCGGGTTTATTTTCGCCAGGCTCTGCGTAATGTTCGTTGTACTGGTAACATTGCCTCGGCAACAGAAAGCCTTCGCTGAAATAATGGCCGGTCCCGAACAAGGTGGCCACGACAGGTAGTGACAGCGCGTCGATGATCAACAAACACCCGGATGCAAGGAGGTTATCTTTCTTGCGATGTTATTCTCGACCGGGTCTGTTCCCATTATTTGTGCTTCTTTTTATCTGCGCACGCGACAGGGGGCGCCCTGTCCGTTAAAATAGCCAACTTCCACGAAAGCTCAGAGTTGATCGAGCCATGCGCACACGCATCAAAATCTGCGGGATCACCCGCCCGGAAGACGGTCTCGCCGCGGCCATGGCCGGTGCGGATGCGATTGGCCTCGTGTTCTACCCGAAATCACCGCGGGCCGTGACCATCGAGCAGGCGAGGGCGATTTGTGCCGTGTTGCCGCCGTTTGTGACGACCGTGGCGCTGTTTGTCGATGCCGAGCATTTCGCGGTGCAGGATGTGCTCAGCGCCGTCCCGCTCGACCTGCTACAGTTTCACGGCGCTGAAACCCCGGCCGAGTGTGGGGCGTTTGACCGCCCATTCATCAAGGCAGTACGTATGCGTGAGGACGTCGACCTGGCGCAAACCGCCTCGGATTACGCCGCCGGGCAGGGCCTGCTGCTGGATGCCTGGTCATCGACCGGGGCCGGCGGAACCGGCGAAGTATTTGACTGGGCACGCGTGCCTCGCGACCTCGACTCGCCTATAATCCTCGCCGGTGGTCTGCACCCGGCGAATGTCGCCGCGGCGGTGCGTGCCACCCGGCCCTACGCTGTGGATGTAAGCAGCGGGGTAGAAGTGAGCAAGGGCATCAAGAATGCAGACAAAATCACTGCCTTTATCCAGGCAGTGCGACAGGCAGATGAGTAATGAACGACGAGTCACACATAACAGATTTCATGCATATGCCCGACGAACGCGGGCATTTTGGTCCGTATGGTGGACGGTTTGTCTCCGAGACGCTCATGGCGGCAATCGATGAGCTGACCGCGGCCTATGAGAAATACCTGCAAGATCCGGACTTCCTCGCCGAGTTTGAGCGTGACCTGCATGACTATGTCGGCCGGCCATCCCCGCTGTACCACGCCGAGCGCTGGAGCCGTGAGCTTGGCGGCGCGCAGATATATTTAAAGCGCGAAGATCTGAATCACACCGGCGCGCACAAGGTAAACAACACGATAGGCCAGGCCTTGCTCGCGAAACGTATGGGCAAGAAACGTGTCATTGCTGAAACCGGCGCCGGTCAGCATGGCGTCGCCTCGGCCACGGTCGCGGCGCGCTTCGGTATGGAGTGCGTCGTGTACATGGGCGCCGAGGATATCCAGCGCCAGGCCCTGAACGTGTATCGCATGAAGTTGCTCGGTGCCGAAGTCGTGTCCGTCGAGTCCGGCTCGAAGACCCTGAAGGATGCATTGAACGAGGCCATGCGTGACTGGGTCACGAACGTCGATGATACCTTCTATATCATAGGTACCGTGGCCGGGCCGCACCCGTACCCGGCGATGGTGCGTGATTTTCAGTCGGTGATCGGTCGCGAGGCACGCGAACAGTGCCTGGCCAAGACCGGCCGCCTGCCCGATGCGCTCGTCGCCTGTGTCGGTGGCGGCTCGAACGCGATTGGCCTGTTTCATCCGTTCCTCAATGATGAAGATGTGAAGATCTACGGCGTCGAGGCCGCCGGTGACGGTATTGAGACCGGCCATCATGCCGCGCCGTTATGCGCGGGCAAGCCGGGTGTCCTGCATGGCAACCGCACCTATCTGATGGAAGACAGGGATGGCCAGATTATTGAAACCCATTCCATTTCAGCCGGGCTCGATTACCCGGGGGTCGGTCCCGAGCATGCCTGGCTCAAGGACGTTGGCCGGGCCAATTACGTGGCCATCAACGATGACGAGGCGCTCGAGGCCTTCCATGAACTGACCCGTACCGAAGGCATCCTGCCGGCACTCGAATCGAGTCATGCGCTGGCCTATGCGAAAAAACTTGCCCCGACCATGGACAAGGACCAGATCATGGTCATTAACCTGTCAGGTCGTGGTGACAAAGACATCCATACTGTCGCTGCACGCGACGGCATCAAATTTTAAAAGACAATCATGAGCCGTATCAGTCAAACCTTTGCTGCGTTGAAGTCAGCCGGTCGCAAGGCCCTTATCCCGTATGTGACCGCCGGTGATCCAAACCCGTCGGTGACCGTGCCGCTCATGCACGACATGGTGAAGGCCGGGGCCGATATAATCGAACTTGGTGTACCGTTTTCTGATCCGATGGCCGATGGCCCGGTGATCCAGCGTGCCAGCGAACGCGCACTCGAGCACCATGTCAGCCTGCATAACGTGCTCGACATGGTGAAAGCCTTCCGCGAAAGCAATAGCGATACGCCGGTGATCCTCATGGGTTATCTGAACCCGGTCGAGATCATGGGCTATGAAACCTTTGCCAAAGCCGCCGCCGAGGCCGGTGTGGATGGCGTCCTCACTGTTGACCTGCCACCGGAAGAAGGGCATGACGCGGTGCTCGCGTTTCGCGCCAATGCGCTGGATCCGATTTTCCTGCTTGCACCGACCACGACCGATGCGCGAATCCAGAGCATTTGTGATGCCGCGAGTGGTTTCGTCTATTATGTCTCGCTGAAGGGCGTGACGGGTGCGGCCACCCTGAACACTGATGAAGTGGCCGCCAAGATTGCACTGATCCGTACCCATACGGGGCTGCCGGTGGGTGTGGGCTTCGGCATCAAGGATGCGGCCTCGGCGAAAGCCGTGGGCGCCGTGGCCGACGCGGTTGTGGTCGGTTCGGCACTGGTGAACCAGGCCGAGGCGAATGCCGGTGATCCGGATGCGGTGGCACCGGCGATCTGCGCGATTTTGCGCGAAATTCGGGGCGCGCTCGATAGTCTGTAACGCTCCGCCGATGGCTGCAGCGAGTTGAAAAAGTGCGCTATACTTGAGTTTTATCCCGGCCTGTTCGGGCAATGTCTGAGACGAATTTCATAACACTATGAGCTGGCTAGAAAAATTGCTGCCTTCCAAGGCGATTGGCAGCACCTCGAAGAAGACCGTGCCAGAAGGTTTGTGGACCAAGTGTCCGGCCTGCAGTGCCGTGCTGTACCGTGCCGACCTGGAACGTAACCTCGACGTGTGCCCGAAGTGCGATCACCATATGCGCACCGGCGCCCGTCGCCGTCTTGAGGCCTTTCTCGATAAAGAGCCCCGCGTCGAACTGGCCACTGAACTCAAGCCGGTCGATGCGCTCAAGTTCCGGGACAGCAAGAAATACAAGGATCGGATTGCCGCGGCGCAAAAGGCCACGGATGAGGACGATGCCCTGATCGTCATGACCGGCCAGGTCAAGGGTGTACCGCTCGTCGCCTGTGCCTTTGAATTCCGCTTCATGGGAGGTTCGATGGGCTCCGTGGTCGGTGAACGTTTTTGTCGCGCCACTGAATATTGCCTGCGTGAAGGTTTGCCGCTGGTATGTTTCTCGGCCAGTGGTGGCGCCCGCATGCAGGAAGCGCTGTTTTCACTCATGCAGATGGCCAAGACCAGTGCCGCACTGGCGAAAATGAGCAAGCGCGGTCTACCGTTTATTTCTGTGCTCACCGACCCGACCATGGGGGGAGTGTCGGCCAGCCTCGCCATGCTTGGTGACATTAATATTGCCGAGCCGGGTGCGCTGATTGGTTTTGCCGGTCCGCGGGTCATCGAGCAGACCGTGCGTGAAACCCTGCCGGAAGGATTCCAGCGCAGTGAATTCCTGCTCGAGCACGGCGCAGTCGACATGATCGTCGACCGACGTGAGATGCGCGACAAGCTCGCCAGCCTGCTGACCATGATGTTGCGGCAGCCGGCACCGGATACTGTCGCAACCACACAGCAGGCCGGTGACACAAATCCAGCTGGCGCTGATTAAGCCTGCACGTGCCTGGTAAGCCCACTGCTGACTCTTCCCTCGGTGACTGGCTGGGTTACCTCGAACAACTTCACCCGGAACATATCGAACTCGGCCTTGAACGGGTCAACATGGTCTGGCAAGCCTGCGGCGCGCCGCGCATTGCTCCGACTGTCATTACAGTTGCCGGTACCAACGGCAAGGGCTCCTGCATTCGCCTCATGGAATCGATGTTGCGGGCCGCCGGTTACCGGGTCGGTTGCTATACTTCG
>JASFME010000050.1:0-11555 GCA_050117725.1 Granulosicoccaceae bacterium
CTCAGAACATCACGAAACAGTTTTATCACCTCGTGAGTTTGTCGCAGATGGATACAGCTTGTGCCAATCTGTTTCCACAGGTACGCCACCGCATCAAGCCGCACCATGCGTGCGCCACGGCGAAAGTAGTACAACAGGATATCGATAAACTCGAGTAATACATCCGGATTGGCATAGTTCATATCAATCTGATCATTACTGAAGGTGGCCCAGACATGTTTCATACCGCGGTGCGTTCTGACCCCGGTCAATAGCGGGGTGCTGCGCGGTCGTGTCACCATTGACAGATTTTCAGCCGGATCAACCTCGATGAAATAACTGTCATATGGCGCCTCACCGGCCAGGTAGTCAACGAACCACAGGTTTTCGCGTGAACAATGGTTCAACACCAGATCGATGACCAGGTCATAGCATTCCTCGAGCGCGGCAATATCTTCCCAGCTACCCAACTCCGGGTTGACCGCACGGAAATCGGTAATTGAGAAACCATCGTCCGAACTCCAGGGGAAAAAAGGCAGGATATGCACCATGCTGAATTCCATCGGCAGGTTGCGGTTCAGGAAGCTGCGCAGGGTTTGCAAAGGCGACAGCGTGGCGGACTGGATCGAGTCGCCGTAAGTAATCAGCACAATATCCTTGTGTGTCCAGAACGGCCCGACCACGGAACGTGTACGTAACTGCCGGTGCGTGCGAATAAAACGCTCTACCCGTTTACTGACCTCGGCTCCCAGCTCCTCGCCGTACAGGAAATCCAGCCGTTGCCGGATACGTCCGAGGGTTGCCTGTTGCTTGTCACTTGCCATATTCACCATCTATGCACAATAACAGTTCATGCCGGGACAGTGATGCTCCGGACATGGGCATAACCCTGCCATGTCCGGGCATGGCAGGGTTGTGCAGTATATTCGCAGCAGAATGCATGCCAGTTATGGCAGCCTGTTGACAGCCGGCCGGATCCGGGTAAACTCACGCGCCATGTTTACGTTTACCGACAAACACGCACTTGTGATCGCAATGCCGCGAGCCTTCTGGCTGGTGGCTGCGCTACTGTGCGCACGGGGAATATAATCACGTAAACAACCATACAATGATTTTCCACGAGGCCACAGAATCACACGTTCTGTGGCCTTTTTTTTGCAGGGGAGTAAACATCATGTCAGTACCGCTGGCATTTATCGGCGTCATCGCGATCTGGTCGACCACGCCACTGGCAATCAAATGGAGCGGAGAAGGACCGGGCTTTTTGTTCGGTGTTACCGGTCGCATGGTGATTGGTGCCCTGGTCTGCCTGCTCGTGCTCAACCTGTTGCGCCTGCGCCTGCCGTGGCATGGTGAGGCGCGCCGCGCCTACCTGGCCTCGACACTGGCTACCTTCGTGGCCATGATGTGCGTGTACGCCGGGGCGCAACATATCAGTTCAGGACAGATTGCAATTCTGTTTGGCATAAGCCCGATGCTCACGGCCATCTTCGCCGCGAAACTGCTCGGCGAACGCAGTCTGACCGCAGAGAAAGTTGCAGGCATCATGTTTGCCCTGGCCGGGCTCGTGGTCATCGTCGGCAAGCACGGCGGTGACAGTTCGCTGACCGGGGTCACACTTGTGCTCACCGCAGCTACCCTGCATGCGCTGAGCACCGTGCTGGTCAAACGCGTTAATGCCCGGTTGCCGGCATTTACGGTGACCACGGGCGGACTCACACTGACCGCACCGTTGTATTTTATTACCTGGCTGGTGTTTGAGGGGGGCACGCCGCCATCATTGCCCGGGCAGGCGCTTGGCGCGATTGTGTATCTTGGACTGGTCGGCTCGGTAGTGGGCTACTGGCTGTATTACTACGTGCTGCATCATACCCAGGCCAGCACGGTCGGTTTGATACCGTTGATCACGCCGGTACTGGCAATCGGGCTGGGCCATCTTGCCAACCACGAAGCGATTACGGCGCAGATGGTGATCGGCACATTGCTCGTGCTGACCGGCCTGGCTTTGCACCAATGGGGTGGGTCATTGATCAGGACAAGCGGGGCCGGGCAGCACGACTAGGGCTGCCCGGCCGGCGAGTTTACGGCATCTGGATGCCGCCACCGCCCGGCATACCACCTCCGGGCATGCCACCGCCGGCACCAGGGACGACGATCTGCGAACTGGCCTCGCGGCGCATTTCCTTGAGTTCCTCGATCGCCCTTTCCATTGCAAGCTTGGCCTGTTCGCCAAATTTCTGCGCTGCCTCACCCAGTGAGTCGGCCTCAATTTCAAAGGTCAACGGCAGGGCACCGGCCGGCGTATACATGGATGCCTGGCCAACGTAAGTAATCTGCCTCGTGCTATCGACACTGCCATCCGCAGTGACCGGTGTCAGCGCCCGGATAGTACCTATTTTACGATCGGTATAGACCTCTTCACGGTACAACTCCGCCGGGTCCATTTTCATTTCATCTGCATTGATAGTCTGTTCAGTCATGGTTTTCCAAATCTGTGTGATGGGATTATGCAACCTAATCTTAACAAAATCGCAATGCAAACCCCATTTTCGCCTTGTATAACATATTGAATCTGATACATTTAGATTACTGCCCATGCACGTTAGTGACTGTACGCCTTGCTGAAGCCCGTGTAACGCCTTCACCAGACTGCAACATGAACTGCCCGGCAGTATTAATAACACTATGTTCTACAGTATTATTGAGGTAATTTGTTATGGCGACAGGCACTGTCAAATGGTTTAACGAAAGCAAAGGATTTGGCTTTATCTCTCCTGATGAAGGCGGGGCTGATGTATTCGTACACTTCTCCGCGATTCAGGGTTCGGGCTTCCGCACTCTCGCAGAAGGTCAGAAGGTGAGCTATGACATCACCGAGGGCCAGAAAGGTCCACAGGCCAGTAACGTTACCGCGATCTGATTGCAGTTGACTGCGTTCTGATTGCACCCAACAGGCCCGCTGCATGCGGGCCTGTTGACAAAACCCTCCCTGGTTTCCGGCAGAAAACCTTTCTGCCATAGTCTGATTTTTGCCCGCTCCAACCCGACAGTCGATTGTGTGCAGGCCACACCGCCTTGCGTATAATCAGGCCACTGTTTATAACAACAAAATCGCTCAATATGACCCGTATCGGCACCCCGCTCTCCCCCTCCGCAACCCGCGTCATGCTGCTGGGCAGCGGTGAACTCGGCAAAGAGGTGATCATTGCCCTGCAAAGGCTTGGCGTCGAAGTCATCGCCGTTGACCGTTACCCGAATGCGCCGGGACACCAGGTCGCGCATCGCTTTCACACCATTGATATGACCGATGCGGCAGCGCTGCGCACGCTCGTCGAACAGGAGCGACCGCAACTGATCGTGCCGGAAATCGAGGCGATTGCCACGGATGAACTGGCACGTATCGAGGCCGACGGTCTCGCCGAGGTGATTCCGACAGCGCGCGCTACGCGGTTGACCATGAACCGGGAAGGCATTCGCCGGCTGGCGGCCGAGGAACTCGGCCTGCCGGCCTCGAAATATGCCTTTGCCGAATCACTTGAGGCACTGCAGGCGGCGATCGATGACGGCATCGGTTATCCCTGCATCGTCAAGCCGGTCATGTCATCCTCCGGCAAGGGCCAGTCCACGATCAATGGCCCACAGGATGTGCAAACCGCCTGGGACTATGCAAAGAGCGGCGGACGGGTCGACCGCGGGCGCATCATCGTCGAGCAGATGATCCGCTTTGATTACGAGATCACGCTGCTGACCGTGCGTGCGCGGGATGCACAGGGTCAGATCACTACAACATTCTGCGCACCGATTGGCCACCGCCAGGAACAGGGCGACTATGTTGAAAGCTGGCAACCCCAGATCATGTCACAGACAGCACTGCAACGCGCGCAACAGATTGCCGCGGCGATCACCACCAATCTCGGCGGCCGGGGACTGTTCGGTGTCGAGCTGTTTATCAAAGGTGACGAGGTCTGGTTCAGTGAAGTCAGCCCGCGCCCGCACGACACCGGCATGGTAACGATGGCCAGCCAGTGGCAAAACGAATTTGCCTTGCATGCCCGGGCGATCCTCGGGCTACCGGTCTCCACGACCCTGCGCAATGCCGCGGCAAGTGCCGTGATCTACGGCGGTATGGATGAACAGGGGATCGCTTTTGAACATGTCGAGCAGGCCCTGGCTGTACCCGGCACCGAGCTGCGCCTGTTCGGCAAGCCGGAGGCCTTCGTGCGCCGCCGCATGGGCGTGGCGCTGGCCTACGGCGAGGATACGGATGAATGCCGTGCCCGCGCCAGGCAGGTAGCGAACGCGGTCACGCCCCTAAAACCCGCCTGAAGCAATCAGTGCGGCTGCAGGCGACCGCTGATATCCAGCTTCCAGGACAGTTTGAAATAGTCTGCCTGCCCGGCCAGGGAGAACTGTAAACGACTGCCGCGCAGTGCGTAACTGGACAGCTGCTTCCGGAACGCGCCGTATTCATTGATATTATCGGTGGCGTTTTTCTTCTGGATACCATAGGCCAGCAGGTAATAGCCCTTCAGTTCGTCGATACTCGCAAACTTGCCGTTTTTGCTGTCCAGCCGCAACATGGCATACGGGTACCATTGCCACTTGCGCGTGTCCGGGCTGGGTTTGTCGACCAGCACGAAAAACGCATCCTTGTTTCTCAGTGCCTGTTTTTCCTGGGCACCCAGCCTGGAGGGAAACAGGTATATTTTAATGTTGCCATTCTTTTTATCATGCAGGGCATGAATATCCCGGATTGGCATGCGCACACCGTCTTTTTCGATATAGCCATAATCACTGGCCCGTGCCTGCCCCACCACAAACAGCGCTGCCAGCACTATGCCGATACCAATCCCTCTTCGAAACATAACTCCCCCTATCCTCACCTGTCTGTTTGCTTAACTATCCGGCTCTATTTTATGAATGCGTCATACTTGCTATGCGGGATGACTATCCCCTTCATCGTCAGTTGATAATATGCCACGAATACTGACTATCCAGCGCACGCGCGTCCTCCCCATTTTTACAAATTCCTTTAACGATCGGCAATCGCTGGTTCCGGTTTGAGGAAATACAACAACACGAAGCTGCTAATACACAACACGGCAAACAGGCTGAAATCGCCGGTAAATAACAGGTACATCATCGCCAGGGTTGCCGGCATATCGGCAATGCTGATGGCGAGAACCATCTTGCGCCGTAATTGCGCTATCGCATCATTGGAAATATTGGACCGCCGGATCAGTTCCGACTGGGCTTCACGATAACGCTGCGTCAACCAGGCCGCAAAGGCGATCAAGGGCATACTTGCGAGCAGAAGGTACTGGCCGAGCGCCGGCATGCGCACGTCTGCAATACCCGATAGCACGATAACAATGGCGATAATCGGGATAAATACCGCCTGCATGGAAAAAATCAGCCAGTAACGGGAAAGGCTGGCTGTCGGTGGTGTTGGCATGCTGTCCCCCGGCTTGTTTATTGACCGGCTGACAACATACACGAAAGCTGCTCAGACAGGAAAGTCGTCTCGCTGCATGATGCGGATAACGGTCGTCAGCCCGCGTCCGATTCGAGCAGATCCATAAAGTCCGGCGCGACAGCCTCACCAGTATCAAGTGTCACCTGGCCGGTGACATCCTGCCATAGCCAGTAATCCATATCATTCAAAGCCATCGTCTCCACTGGTTGTGTCGTCTCTGGCCCCGGCAAGCTGGTCAGCACAAGCAGTGCAGCCACGATACTCGCGGCGACCGAAGCGGGCAATAACCAGCGCCGGCGTGACGCTTGTGCTGGCAGTTCATTGACAATCCGCGTCAGCAGTACCTCATCCTGTACCGGTACACCGGCGTCGGCCCGAATAGCAGCGTCTATATGCCCGGCCTGGGCAAACAATGCCTGCAGGCTTTCCGAGTCACGTAATACGGCAAGTGCTGCAAGCCTTTCCTGCTCGGGCCAACTGTATGTATTACTGCCGTAAGTTTCGATCAATGTTGCGACCCGGTCCACACTGACCAGGCGGTGCGTATTGTTAGTCATGGCTGTTCACCTTGCTGCTGTTGCAGTACCAGACGCAGACGCCGTCGTCCGCGGCTGAGTAATGATTCCAGCGCCTCGACGCTGATACCCAGGACATCGGCCGTCTCCCGATTACTCAGGCTGTGATAGACGGTCAACATCAATGCACTGCGCTGACGCTCGGGCAATGTTCGCAATGCCTGCACAAGCTGGGCGTGCGCCTTGTCCTGTTCAAGCTGCTGGGCCGGACCGGCAGCCGTGTCGGCAAGGCCGGCCAGCGCCTGCTCGTTTTCATCATGGCGGCGACGCAGGTTGTCGATGCACAGGTTATAGACAATCCTGATCAGCCAGCTACGCGGCGATACGCCCCGGTCCTGCCACTGAGCGGCCTTCAACCAGACCCGGGTGAAAGCCTCCTGCACCACGTCCTCGGACTCACTGCTGGCAAGGTAACGCCTGGCAAAACCGAGCATGGCCGGCATATGCCGCCGGGCAAACTCCGTAAATGCCTGCTTGTCTCCCTGACCTAGCGCTGTCATCAGGCCAGGGTCATCACTGCCGGACCACGCGTTACGTGGTCCGGCAGCAGCTGGCTTCACTGCGGGCATGATCGGCCTGTCGTTATTTATCGGCCGCAGCTTTGCCGTGCAGGCGGTTACGGTAGGTCGTGACCTCATCCATGCTTACCTTCTCGTCATGGTTAACATCTATACGTTCAAACCAGTTTGACCATGCCGCCTTGTGTTCGTTCACGTCAACCTGGCCATCCTTGTTGCTATCCATACGCGTGAACATACCGCGCCTGTGCTTTTTGCCTTTACGGCAGGCCGCGAATTCCTCTTTTGTCACACTGCCATCGGCATCCTTGTCCATGCGGGTGAAACGGCGCTCTGCCTTTTTCTGCTTATGGGCCAGATACTCGGCACGTTCGACCTTGCCATCACCGTTGCTATCCATACGGTCAAATTTGTGTTGCTTGCGCTCTTGCTTGCGGGCGCGCATATAGCTGCGAAATTCATCCTTGACGACCATACCATTGCCGTCCGAATCCATCTGCCTGAAGCGCTCATTGCTCGCCGCCCTGAATTCCTCCATCGTGACCTCACCGTCACTGTTCGTGTCAAAATAGCGCATAAACCGTCCCTTGCCCTGCCCGGCCATGGCCGGTACCGCGAACACCGCCACAGTCAGCAACATAGCGCCAGTAACTGCTTGTTTTTTCATGGTCTGATTCCTCTTTACCTGGTTCTGCCAGCGTTCGCCGCCGCCACTTCCAGTCTATATAACGCCGTTGATCGTCAAATCCGTCGATACAGCTGTGATTTTTTTCTCTTGCCGGGCGGCCGGTGAGGCTTTATAAACATCGGACAAGAACTGGAGAATACTGATGCCCTGCCCTATGCTTTCGCGTCTGCTGATTATTGCCAGCCTGGCTATCGTCAACGCATGTGCCAGCCGTCCCTTTGGTGAGGTTTCAAGTGAAGATTTCCCGGTAGTGAACGTTCGCGGGAAAAATGCGTTGCTGGATAATGCCCGGATATCAACACTGTTCAATGACGTCACCGCCTATGGATGGTACTACCCGGGCAATACCACATTCATACGCTATTACGGTAAGGCTGGCCGCGTCATAGAGCTGCACACGGTAAAGGGACGGCGTGAGGGGAACTGGCGAGTCCACTCTGACCAACTCTGCGTCAACTGGAATGGCCAGCAAAAATGTTCCGTAATCAAGCGCGAGAACAATCGCATTGGCCAGTACCAGATATCCGCCACCGGGAAACTGAACAGGATTATCGGCTATGAGCGGTTTCTGCGCGGTAACCTGGAACGGCTCGAATAACTCCCTGATCTCAGGTTGTATGCTCGATCGCATCCACTTCCAGCGCAATTGCTTCAAGTGAAAAGCGTATCTCACGGATAAACACGAGCAGTGCAACGCACAACGACCCCATACTGCTAATAAACAATGCACCGATCAACCAACCCACCGGTAACTGCAACCAGACGCTGAAGAACAGCACCATGACCAGAACTGCGGCTGAAAGGGCGCTCAAAGTCAGTCCTCCAATCGCCAGCCGCATTAAACGGGCACGCTTCCACAGGATTTCCAGCTCACGCTCAATGCGAACACGCTGTTCACCGGCCATGTTGGGTAATTCAGCCGTCATTACCCGGGATCGATCGACTATCCGGCCAAGCCGGTTGGTCATGGTTAACAGGACCAGACCTATGCCGGAAATCAGGATCACCGGACTGATCGCGGTCTGCAAGACAGGCACTAATTGCGTTAATGACGCCACTTCCATATCCCCCCCTTTCTTTAATTATGCCGTTAAAAACAAACTATGATGGCCTGGCCGGGCACGAGCATAATGGCCTGGCGGCATCATGCATGTTTTGCATGGCCGCTTTTCTATCCTTTAAAAGCAGTTTGCTTGTGACTGACATCACAGAATGGTTTTTTGCTTGATTGGCCACAGCGGCACAAGGCACCGCGCATGCGGGTGGTGACTGAATTCCCACTACGGCTGAATATTGTCACCGGGCCATTGAACGATAACATTGCGTTCGGCTTGACGGTAATCACCAGGTCTCCCTCATGGCCTGCAATGTCTGTGGCCCTTTCATCAGTGAATTCCTGTTCGCCATGAAAATCGGCGGTTTTGTGACTACCGTCGCAAAAAGGTTTGTTGGCCGAGGCACCGCAACGACACAAAGCGATATCCCTGTCCTGCCTGATAAGATTACCGTCTGTATCCTGGATAATCACGGCGCTGTCACTGACACATATCAACGGGCCATCCGGGCGCACCATAATTGAATTCCCGGGATAATGGGGTTTATCGCTCACTGCTCGTCCTCGATTACCAGCCGTACGGATCTGTAAAATACTAACATATTAATAGCGTTGCAGAATCAAACCTTGCTGGCATAATCCATACATGCATGACTTTAACAGGATGAATGAATGCATAAAGTCTGGCTAATCTGTTGTTGCCTGTTTTATGGCTGGCAGGGGACAGCTTATGCGTCACAACCAGAGATAGCATTCGTGCCAATCCCGACAGGCAGCTTTGCCATGGGAACGTACGATCTCGATGATGCCTATATCGAAATCCCGCCTGACAGCAACCTGCATATTCTCGACGAGCAACCTGCGCATATTGTGCGACTATCTGCCTTCGAGATCGGCAGGTACGAGATCACTCAGCAACAATGGTTCGCCGTCATGGGCAGTAAACCGGGGCCGGTCACTTACTGGCAACGCAAGGACTGGCGGGAACTGCCGGTCATTTCCGTGAGCTGGTATGACGCGCAGGCCTTTATCAATGCCCTGGACCGGCTGGACCGGCGATATCACTATCGCCTGCCTACCGAGGCAGAATGGGAATATGCAGCGAGGGCAGGTTCAATCGGGCTTCGACCATTCCCGGTTGATGAACTCGATGACCATGCCTGGACGATCCTCAATTCAGGTGATGAACCGCAACCGGTCGGTAGCCTCGCTGCCAACAGCTTCGGCCTGCATGACATGTTCGGCAATGCCTGGGAATGGGTCCAGGACTGGTACCAGCCGAATGCATATCATTTGCACGCAGACAAGGATCCGGCCGGGCCAGACAAAGGCACACGCAAAGTCAGGCGTGGTGGCTCCTATCATTGCGAGCCACACCTGGTCCGCTCCGCCTATCGCGCAGCCGATGTCCCTGCACAACGCTACTCCGTGATCGGCTTTCGCCTGGTGAGGGAGAAACGCTGATGGTATTGTTATGTTTAAACATTAGAGCTAAGAACACACGGCATCTGGATATATGTTTGGTAATGGCAACGGGTATTCACCATTAATTTCCTTTTCAAGCGCCTCTAGTACGTTTTGACCAAATGATCTCAACCCATATTTCCTGTTTGTAATGTCGAGTAATGTATAAACGATAGCCTTCTCAAGTGTTGTAATTTCCACTTCCTTGACTGAACCAGTATATATACCTCTGTCATATTTACCTTTTTCAAAAATTGCATAACGCAGTATTTTTTCTATTTCTTCATATTTTCCCGCATTTATTAATTCTGACGCCATTAAAAATAAATCCATACTTTCTTTTCGTTTTATACTATAAAAAAGATCTGCTGATTGTTGATGGTATCCTTCATTCAATGCAATGTAGGCGAACAATCTTTTCACATAGTCTGATGGCATCTCTGTATTAATTAAATCATCGAAAAACTTTTCCTTATTATTCGCAGAATAATATTCATCAAAAAACTCTAGTACTGGGACTAATGGTGAATTATCAGGCAAAATATTTATATTAGTAATTTCTTTGTTGATTTCAGCGCCATAATTCTCTTTCCAGCACATGGGAAGATGCATTAACCTGCCAGAAATTGGGAATTTTGGATCACGTTTTGAAAATAAGGAAAAATTACTAGTCACAAAATCTGTTTTAAGAATACCGGTTTTTTCTGCAAGATGCAGTTTATCTCTACTTGTCTTTAATATGGCGTAATCAATTCCATACTTTTCAATTTCTTTCTTCAATATCTCACTGGATTTGAGGGCAGACCGATATTTTTTATAAAACTCCACTGGATACAATATGTTCGTGCGCCCATCAATGTAAACCTTATAATCAGGCGATAACTCATAGGCCAAGTACCCACCTAATCGATATTCATTAAATATTTTTCCACCTCTTCCATTTTTTTTAAGATATTCGACAACATCTGATGGATAAAGCACATGGGTTAAATGATTCGTGTTAATAGTACGGATTACAAACTTGCTATTACTGTATAGAGTAAGCCCTGAAAATAATACAACTATCATAACTCCTAAATACTTCGCGCTCATCCGCATGCTTTTGACTGCAGACAAGATTTTTTCGCCGCTCAAACTTGTGGCGAGCGCAAGTAATACAATAACTGCTGCCGGCGTTATGATTCGCGCGTATTTCCAGGCGGTAATTGTCACGATAATACAGACAAGCGCCATGCCGTATTGCTTGGCTCTTAACAATAAAGATACAGTTATAAGTGCTATGACCCATAATATATAGACCATTGACTCCATTCTATATATTTCAATGGCGCCAAAATATTCGCGGATCAGTGAATGCCACTCTTGAGAAAACCCAAGCTGGTTAAATATAAAATGACTCCCATACGGATTAACAAACCCGCTTAAAAATACAAGCATGCCCCATCCAAGCAGGAACCCCCATGAATAGCTGTTATTTGTTTTAAGTAATTTATCCAGAGCTTTTTCAAAAAACAGACCGAAAAATATGACATAGCCAAATACAGGCGTATGATAATTCACCCATAAGACCAATAATGCGAGTATTGGTAATAAGCTTCTTGGGCTAAACTCCTCTCTGGCTCTGTTATACAGCAGCATTGCGATGACAATTAACGTGTAACTGAATAATTCGGGTCTTACCATCACCCTTAATTCCAGGTAAAAAACAATTGCCGGCAATATACATAACACGACAAGCCAGTGTGCTTTTATTTGCCGGAAATATAGAAATATTGATGCCAGAAAAAGTATGTATGCGACT